>CAZILO010000091.1:0-5006 GCA_964540085.1 uncultured Thermotogae bacterium | reverse complement strand
GCGTGGCGATTGGGAATCGCATCGCTTTTTCTGTTGCCGTTCGGTCTGCATCCGCGTTACCGAGCGGCGGTAACGGCGCGGGAGTGGCAACTGGGAATGGCGAGCGGGGTATTTCTTGCGCTCCATTTTTTGTTTTGGATCGCTTCGTTGGAGAGAACATCGGTGGCAAGCTCAGTCGTCCTCGTCGACACCAGCCCGGTATTCGTGGGACTCGGGGCGCTGCTGTTTCTGCGCGAGCGCCCATCGCGCTATCTCATCGTCGCAATCGGCCTCGCGGTGAGCGGAGCCATCATCATCGGGTGGGGGGATTTTCACGCCCATGGGCCGGCGCTGGTTGGCGATCTCCTCGCCTTGGCCGGCGCGCTGATGGCGGCGGGATACCTCATCATCGGCCGGCGTGTACGCCCGCGCGTTCCGCTCCTTCCCTACCTCACAGTTACCTATGGCACAGCCGCGCTTGCGCTGCTCATCGGAGTGGCCATCACCCGCACCCGCCTCGTTGGGTTCGCCGGAATCGACTACCTGTACCTGCTGTTGCTCGCTGTCGGACCGCAGCTTATTGGGCACAGCACGTTTAATTGGGCGCTGCGCTACCTGTCTGCGGGCACGGTGGCAGTTGTCACCCTCGGTGAGCCAATCGGGGCCGCATTGCTCGCTTTCCTGATCCTCGGCGAGCGGGTGGGATGGTTGAATGGAATCGGGGGAACGGTCATACTGATCGGCATCTACCTTAGTTTGCGCGGGGAGGGGAGAATAAATGAGACAATCGGACTTACTGACCGCCGGGAAACGTAAAATCGCGTGGGCGGCAGTGCACATGCCGTTGCTCGCCCGGTTGGAACAAGAATTCAGGAATGAAAAGCCGTTTGCCGGCCATCGCATCGGGATGAGCATCCACCTGGAAGCCAAAACAGCTCGCCTTGCGCTCCTGTTACGGGATGGGGGTGCGCAGGTGGCGATCACCGGCAGCAATCCGCTGTCCACTCAGGACGACGTTGCCACTGCGCTCGGGGCGGAACCGGGGATAACAGTCCACGCCCACCGCGGGGTGACCGCCACCGAATATCGCGACCACCTTCAGGCCGTGCTTGCCACTCATCCAGACCTTCTCTTAGACGACGGCGGTGATCTCGTCTCCCTGTGGCATGAAGATCCCGCGTTTCCGGTGCGCGGTGGCTGCGAAGAAACGACGACTGGAGTACACCGGCTGCGGGCCCGCGCCGCTCGCGGAGAACTGCGCATCCCGATGTTTGCAGTTAACGACGCTCGCATGAAATACCTGTTCGATAACCGCTACGGCACCGGACAATCGGTGTGGGACGCCATCATGCGCTCCACCAACCTCCTTGTTGCCGGGAAATCGGTGGTCGTCGCCGGCTACGGCTGGTGCGGACGCGGAATCGCCATGCGGGCGCGCGGGTTGGGAGCGCGGGTGACGGTATGCGAGGTCGATCCGATCAGAGCGGTGGAAGCGGTGATGGACGGATTCACCGTCGCCCCGATGGTGGAGGCAATTCGCACCGCTGACTTTCTCATAACGTCAACCGGCTGTCGCGATGTGGTGGACAAAGCCGCGCTCGCAGTGGCGAAAGACGGAATTATCCTCGCCAACGCTGGCCATTTCGACGTAGAAATTTCCAAGCCGGCGCTTCTGTCACTCACAGTTCACCGTGATCAAGTGCGCCCCGGCGTTGAGGAATTTCGCTACGCCGACGGCCGTCGCGTTTATCTGCTTGGGGACGGGCGGTTGGTCAATCTCGTGGTGGGGGACGGTCACCCCGTGGAAATCATGGATATCTCATTTGCGCTCCAGGCCCTCACCCTGCGCCACATCGTGGGAACAACTTCGCTCCCGGTCGGGGTCCATCCTGTTCCCCCCGAGATCGATATGCAGGTGGCACGTATGAAACTCGCCGCATTGGGCAACAGCATTGATTCTCTCACCCCATCTCAAACCGACTATCTGCACGCCGCGTGAC
The DNA here is from genome assembly GCA_964540085.1 of uncultured Thermotogae bacterium. Taxonomy (GTDB): domain Bacteria; phylum Bipolaricaulota; class Bipolaricaulia; order UBA7950; family UBA9294; genus S016-54. The sequence goes on along the minus strand of CAZILO010000091.1, from coordinate 3,027 downwards.
AAAGTAGGCACACCGGGAAAATTCGGAGTACAATCCGGCGAGGTGATGTGAGTTATGAATCGATCATTATGGAAGCGCGGGTTGATCGCAATTGCCCTGGTGGTGATCGTTTGGTTCGCGCTTGGAAGCGGCGGGACACAGACCAACAGCGGGACGACATTCGCTCCGCTCAATGACATCTATCGCTATATCCAGACGTACTTTTACTGGCCAAGTCGGGTGAACCAGCAAAAGCTTCTGTACGGCGCGATGAAGGGGATGGTAAACTCCCTCGACGACCCGTACTCCGAGTTTATGACCCCGCAGGACTACAAGCAGTTCCAGGAGAGTATGGCCGGCAAATTCAGCGGAGTGGGAATATACATCACGATTAAGGACGGCGTCCTCACGGTGATCGCTCCGCTCTCCGGCACGCCGGCGGAAAAGGCCGGCATCCGTGCGGGGGATCAAATCCTCAAGATCGACGGGGTCTCGACGAAAGGGATTACCCTCAGCCAGGCATCGGTGAAAATCCGCGGCACGCCGGGAACGACTGTAAACCTATACGTGCGCCACACGGATGGCACCGAAGAGAACATCCCAATCGTTCGTGCCACGATCACGGTCGATCCGGTGACAAGCAAGTTGGTCGCTGACGGCAAGATCGGGTACATCCAGATCCGCTGGTTCGCCGGTGACGCTGCGGCACAGTTGGATAAAGCGCTCAGCGGCTTTGATTTAAGCCATCTCGATGGGTTGATCCTTGATCTGCGTAACGATCCCGGTGGGTACCTGCAAACAGCGATTTCCGTGTCAAGCCGATTCGTGGACAGTGGCATCGTCGTCACCACCAAGGACCGAGTGTCCGGCGATCAGACGTATTGGTCAACCGGAAACACGATTCCCGATCTGCCCCTCGCGGTGCTGATTAACGGCGGCACTGCAAGCGCGGCCGAGATCACCGCCGGCGCGATCCGCGATCACGACATGGGAATTCTCATCGGCCAAAAGACATTCGGAAAGGGAGTAATTCAGCGCCTGTTTACGTTCCCGGACGGTTCTGCGCTCAAGCTGACCACCGGCGAGTATCACACTCCGAACGGCAACGCGGTGCAGGGAATCGGGATCACACCGGATATTACGGTCAAGTCGGAAGGAGATCCACTTAAGGTCGCCACCGATTGGATCGAGGCCCATGTCGGTGTCCGGATGCCAATTCCAATTGGGAGCGGCGGATGAAATTCGCCGTCCTCGGAGCCGGCGGCTGGGGAACAGCGATCGCCCGGCTCCTGGCGCGCAATGGCCACACCGTCGTCCTGTGGGCACGTGACCCCGCAAAGGCGGAGGCAATCGATCGCGTGCGGGAAAACCGGACGTACCTTCCCGGTGTCATCCTTCCCCGGGAGAATCTGACTGTTACCTCCGACCTTGCGGCGGCGCTGACGGCGGAAGTAATCATGATTGCGGTGCCGTCGTTTGGGATGGCCGCACTGGTGGAACGAATAGCGCCGCACGTCAGCCCCGACCAGGCGTTCATCAACCTTGCCAAGGGACTCGACCCCGATTCCGGTCGCACGATGTCCGAGGTAATTCACGCCCGCATTCCCAACCATCCGGTGTTTACCCTGTCCGGTCCATCGCATGCAGAAGAAGTGGGGCGAGACATGCCGACCGCGGTCGTCCTTGCTGGCGTGGACCGTGAGCGCGGGAAACGCCTGCAAACGGAGATCATGACATCACGATTTCGCGTTTACTTGAGCCGGGACATCCGCGGAGTCGAGCTATGCGGCACCGTGAAAAACATCATCGCCATCGCGGTGGGGGTAGCTGACGGTCTCGGGTACGGCGACAATTCCCGCGGTGCGCTCATCACGCGTGGCTTGGTCGAACTGGTCCGGTTTGGGCGTGCGTTCGGTGCCCGCGATGCCACGTTTTTTGGACTGGCCGGCCTCGGTGACCTTATCGCCACCGCCACGAGCTCCCACAGCCGCAACCACTACGTCGGATACCAGTTGGGGAAAGGGGAATCACTCGCCCGTATTTTGGCCGGGATGGACATGGTGGCAGAAGGAGTGCACGCTGTGACCACCGTGGCGCGGTTGGCACAGGAGCGAGAAGTTGACATGCCGATCACCAATGCGGTTCATCGCTTGATGCACGGTGAAGTGAGCGCTGCGGAATTAGTCGATGAGATCATGACACGGCCGCCGAAAGAGGAGGGAGTCACATGACCGACTATGACGTCGTTGTCGTCGGAGGCGGTCCAATCGGTGCGCTCACCGCGTTGACGGCAGCGGAGACGGGCGCCCGCGTCCTCCTTGCCGAACAGGGAGACGGATCGGGTGAGCCAGTGCGGTGTTCAGGGCTTGTCAGTCCGCGCACACTCGAAATCTATCGGGTGTCGTCCGCAATCGTTCATCGTGAGATCGTGGGGGGAGAGCTTCACCTCCCCGACGGCAACACGCTCACCCTGCGGGCGGAAAATCCACGGGCGGTTGTCATCGACCGTGCCGCACTGGATCGCGCTGTTCTGGAACAGGCCGCAGCCGCCGGAGTGGAGGTACGCACCCGCACCCGCGTCACCCATGCTGACCCGGGAACAGTCACCCTGAACCGCACTGCGACGGTTACCGCCCGAATGATCGTCGGGGCGGACGGACCGGGCAGCGAAGTGCGGAAATGGTTTACGCTACCGTCCCCTGGGGAATTCATCGTGGGCCGCCAAGTCGTGGTTACCGGGGAACTGGAACCGCCGGACGAGGTGGCAGTGTTCGTGGGTACCGCCGTCGCACCGGGCGGATTCGCATGGGCGATTCCGGCCGAGCCCGGTCGTCTGCGCGTCGGGCTCGTCGTCCCGCGCGGCACGGATGTCAATCGACTCCTATCCCAGCTTTTAGCGACACGGTTCCCGGGCGCGGTACATGCCAGCACCGGTGGATTGATTCCGATCGGCCCCGCGGCGCGTACTTATACCGACGGGGTTCTCATCGTCGGCGACGCCGCTGGTCAGGTGAAGCCGCTGTCCGGTGGCGGGCTGTATCCGGGAGG
>CAZILO010000090.1:0-5019 GCA_964540085.1 uncultured Thermotogae bacterium | reverse complement strand
GCACTCCGCCCGGCGTTTTTCTTTGCCATCTTCTTGACACGGAGACAAAGGATAGTATAATCATTTCGGAAATTTATATAGTAAACTGGGAAAATATAGATGAGCCGAGGCCGAAAACCAGTGCGGGTTGCTCTTGACAAGACGCTCAAGGATCCATATACTAATTTTCGCAAGAGGAGGCAATGGATCAAAAGGTGAATCAAAACCATCCGCTAACCGAGCAGCGGCGACGGCTGATCCTACAACGGCTGCAGGAATGGGGCGTGGTAAAGACATCGGAGCTGTCCGAGATCTTTTCCGTCTCCCCAATGACGATCCGTAATGATCTGAATGCCCTTAATGACAAGGGAGCCCTAGTCCGTATCCACGGTGGAGCGATCGTTCGCGAGCCAATCACTAATGAACCTTCTTACCGTGACAAAGCAAACCGCAACCGCATTGAAAAAGAGCGGATCGGGCAATACGCCGCCGGAATGGTCACCGCAGAGATGGCGGTATTCATCGGCAATGGTACGACCACTATGCAGCTTGTACGCCACCTTCCGCGCAACACCAAAATCCACGTGTTTACCAACGCGCTCAACCATGCCGTCGAGCTGTCCAAACATTCCGGAATCGATGTTTACGTGATCGGCGGCCAATTGCGCAGCATATCACTGGGAATGGTGGGAAGGATTGCGCGGCAGGCGTTGCAGGGAGTGTACTTCGACATCGCCTTCCTCGGCGCGAACGGAATCTCGTTAGAGCATGGGTTCACGATTCCATCGTTGGAAGAAGCAGAGACAGCGGGCGCGGTGGTGCGCCACGCCCGGCGCACAATCATCCTCGCTGATCATACGAAGTTTGGAATAGTTGCTCACAGCCAAATTACTGATATTACTAGTGTAGACGCAATTGTCACCGACAACGGTCTGTCCGATCGCTTTCGGGATGAGTTCGAAAATCTCGATGTGGAACTCCATATCGTGTAGAAAAAGGGAGGTGATCGCACCGACGAGCACATAAGCGAGTATGCCGGAGAGAAAGTCAAATCGATTACTGTAAAAGGAGGTTTTGCAATGAAAAAGGTGTTAGTTGCTGGATTAGCGCTTGTGCTGCTGGTCACGATGACCGCGGGACTGGCGTTGGCCGATAAGGTACAAATTACTTGGTGGCATGCGATGAGTGGGCCCCGACTGGATGTAGTGAATGCGATAGTAAATGACTTCAATGCCAGTCATCCCAATATCGAACTGAAGGCACTGTACACCGGGACTTATCCCGAAACTCTGACTAAGTTCATCGCTGCCTATCGTACCGGTACCGCACCCAATATTGTGCAGGTGTACGAGGTCGGTACGCAAACAATGCTTGACAGCCACGCGATCATTCCTGTGTATCAAATTCCGGGAATGGTTGGCGAAACATGGGATTGGGCACAGTACGTGATTCCAATCACGCATTATTACTCAAACGCGGGCAATCTATGGTCGATGCCATTCAACTCATCCACGGCGATGCTTTACTACAACAAGGATCTGTTCGCTAAGGCAGGCCTTGATCCCAATAAACCGCCAACGACCTGGAAAGAGGTAGAGGAATACGGACAGAAGTTGCTGGCAAGCGGTGTGGTAAAGCATGTATTGTCATTCGGGTGGCCGGGATGGATCTTTGAGCAGATGTTCGCCTATCACAACCAGCTGTTCGCTGACAACAACAACGGCCGCACTGGATTGGCCACGAAGGTGCTGTTCAATGGCGATTTTGGCCAGATGGTCCTCGGTACCTGGACCCGCCTCGCCAAGGAAGGGATCTTCCTGTACGGCGGAGCGGAATACTCGGCAAACTCAGCGTTTGAGGCCGGGCAAATCGCGATGCTTATCCAATCGACGTCCTCACTAGCAGGAATTGAGAAAGCATCCCAGTTTAAGGTTGGCACCGGGTTCCTGCCGCGATTTGTTGGGTATCCACGCGGCAATTCGGTGATCGGTGGTGGAAGCCTGTGGGTGACCAAGGGACAAAGCAAGGCCCAGCTCGATGCAGTGTGGGAGTTCCTGAAATACCTGGCACAGACAAACGTCGCGGTGCAATGGCATAAGGGTACGGGGTACTTCCCGACCGTTAACTCGGCCGTTCAGGCGCTGCTCAACGAGGGATGGTTCAGTAAAGACCAGAACTATCTAACTGCCTTCCTCCAGATCCTCTCCGGTCGTCGCGATACTCCGGCTGCCACCGGCGTTCGCCTTGGGCCGTTCGTGCAAATTCGGGAACTGGAACGGACTGCAATTGAAAAGGCCGTATCTGGAACTATGAGTCCGAAAGCAGCATTGGACGAAGCAGCACAAAAGGCAAACGATCTGCTGCAGCAGTACAAGCAGCTCAACGGTTAACGTTTATTCAAGATGTGCGGGGGCGAGGAGTAACCCGTCCCCGCACAATTTGTTAGATCGAGTCCGCAAGGAGCGTAAAATGCAGGAAGAGCGATTCCCAGGGCATCCATTCCTACCATATCTACTGATTCTTCCCTCTATCGCTGTTATCGTGATATTTCTAGTTGTCCCATTTATCGAGAGTGTAAAAGGTTCATTTTTCACAACTTCAGCATTCGGAACACGCACGATTTATGTCGCCCTGCGAAATTACATTGCATTGTTTCATTCGGGATCCTATCTGCATAGTGTGCTAATAACGCTCATTTTTGCCGGATTTGTTATCCTTATTGGCCTTTCCACATCCCTTGCTATCGGATTATTACTAAATCAAAAGATTAAAGGCCGGGGGTTCTATCAGATCGCGCTTATCTGGACGTATGCACTTTCTCCGGCCGTAGCGGGAACGATTTGGGCGTTGATGTTTGCACCGGCAACCGGAATTGTTCCTTTTGTCATCGCAAAATTATTCGGAGGATATGTACTTAATTGGATGACAAACGGGCAAGTAGCACTACTAGTAGTATCAGCAGCAGCAACATGGAAGATGATGGGGTACAACATTGTTTTCTTCCTCGCCGGCCTGCAGAACATCCCGGGGGAGCTCCTCGAAGCGGCGCGGGTGGACGGTGCTGGTCCGTGGCGGACGTTCTGGAAGATTACTTTCCCGATGTTATCCCCCACCACCACCTTCCTTTTGTTCGTTAACATGCTGTATGCGTTCTTCCAGGTATTTGGATTGATCGACATCATGACGCAAGGGGGGCCAGGAGATGCTACTAATATCCTTGTATATAAACTATATCGTGATGCATTTATCTACATGAATTCCGGATCGGCAGACGCGCAATCGGTGATCATATTTGTTGTGATCGCGATTGCCGCGGTGGTGCAACTGCGAGTGGCCACGCGCAAGGCCGTCTACGCCCGGTAAGGAGACACACGATGACGCGGAAACAATGGAGTAACTTACTAACGCATTTAACCCTTATCGTGCTCGTCTTGGTCATTGCATTCCCGGTAATTTACGCCTTAATCACGAGCACATTAAGTTTCAAACAGGCGTACGTGTATCCTCCCCGTCTTATTCCCGGCACCCAGTTTTGGCACAACATCGTGGAAGCGTGGAACCGCGCCAGTCTCGGGCGGTTGTTTTTCAACAGTTCACTTATCTCAATTGTAGTAGCACTTGTTAAGATTGCACTATCGTTGATGGCAGCGTTCGCATATACCCATTTTCGGTTTCGCGGGCGGTCTCTCCTGTTTCCGTTAACAATGATTACGCAAATGCTTCCGCTCCCAGTGCGAATTCTGCCGACGTACCAGTTGATGGCCGATTTTCACTGGATTAACTCGTATTGGGCGCTCACGGTGCCGTTTTTCGCCAGCACCACCGGTATTCTCCTGTTTCGTCAGTTCTTCTTGACGGTGCCGCGTGACCTCCCTGATGCCGCCCGTGTTGATGGTGCAACGCCGATGCGGTATTTCTTTCAAATTCTTGTTCCTCTCTCCAAGCCCAACATTGCGGCATTATTTGTAATTGAATTTATCTTTATGTGGAGCCAATACATGTGGCCGTTGATTAGCACTACCACAAAGAACATGCGGGTTGTACAAATTGGCATCAAAATGTTGCGGGCTAGCGAACAACAAGCCCCACAGTGGAACGTGATCATGGCCGGGGCGATCATCGCCATGCTTCCCCCGCTCGTGGTTTTGATTCTATTCCGGAAGAGTTTCGCCGAGGGGATAGCCATGCAGTCGGAGAAGTGAATTGATCACTAGTTATCTGCAGGATTACGCAAGTACTTCGCATGTTATGCAGAAAAAGATTGTCATTGGCCATCGTGGTGCCGCCGGATATCTCCCCGAGCATACTTTGGCTGGCTATGCGTTCGGGTATGCGCTGGGAGCGGACTATGTGGAGCCAGATCTTGTCACAACTAAAGATGACGCATTGATTTGCCTCCACGATATTTACCTTGAGCCAACGACGAATGTCGACCAAGTATTCCCCGACCGACATCGTTCCGACGGCCATTGGTATGCGGTTGATTTTACCCTGAAGGAGATCAAAGAGCTTTCCGTGCACGAGCGCTGCAAACAAGATGGTACACCGTACTTCCCTAATCGATTTCCACTGAACAAATCACGCTTTGAGGTACCTACATTCACTGAAATGATCGAACTCGTTCACGGGTTAAACCAGTCCACGAGGCGTAATGTGGGCATCTACCCCGAACTTAAGCGTCCTAAATGGCATGCGGACCAGGGCCATCCGATGGAGGTAGACCTGTACCGCATCCTCACCGAGTATGGATATGCGAAATCCGACGCTCGTGTGTACGTACAATGCTTCCAGCCGGGGACATTGATGAAACTTCGGGAGATGGGGGCGGAGGTTCCTCTTATTCAACTCATTGACGATACCCCGTTTGTCGACACGTGGACGCGAACCGATCTGGAAGCGATCGCCGTGTATGCCGCTGGGATTGGGCCAGCAAAGGGGATCATAGAAACCGATCCAACAATCGTTAACCGGGCACACACATGCGGGTTAGTGGTGCATCCGTACACGTTTCGGCGCGATCAACTACCGGATAAATATCCG
>CAZILO010000089.1:0-5021 GCA_964540085.1 uncultured Thermotogae bacterium | reverse complement strand
GACTTTTCCGCTGGCGAGGTGACCGGCCTGTACAACTCGTGTACGAGCTCCGACCAGGTGCACCTTACCAAGGACATCCAAGCGTACCTTAAGGCGCATTTCCCGGACGTGCACGCGGAAATGGTGGGGGAAACGCGCATCGCCGGGACGATGTTTGCGAAGATCATCTTCAGCCAAATTACAAGCCTGCTCACCTCGATTATCGCATCTGGTCTGATCGTGGCGTTGCTTATGCACTCACTCATTGCCGGATTGATCAGCTTGATTCCGCTTGTGCTCACGATCCTGATCGCATTCGGGGTGATGGGGTTCTCACACACGCCGCTCGATATGTCAACGCTGATGGTGTCGTCGATTGCGATCGGAATCGGGATCGATTACGCAATCCACTTCATCGAACGGTTTCGGCGTGAGTACCGGAGGGATCAAGTTGCGGAGCGAGCGCTCACTGACACAATCCAGACTACCGGTCGTGGTATCACGTTTAACGCACTCGCGCTTGCGCTTGGGTTCGCCGTGCTGCTGTTCTCGTCGTTTAAGGGAACGCGTAACTTCGGCCTGCTCATCTCGATGACGATGGTTATCAGTGCCCTGTCAGCGTTTACCACTATTCCAGCGATTCTTGTCACCTGGAAACCAAAATTCCTGCTCGCACCTGCGTGGGGCAAAAAGAGGGCGGTTGTGGGCGGCAAACAAACTGCGGCCGGTGAATCTCCCATTGACGGGAATAAAAAGAACATTAACAAGAAGGAGGACAACCATGAAAAAAACTAGTGTAGTTGTATTAGTGGTATTAGCAATTGGTGTACTGTTGGGATCTGTTGCTTACACCGCTGGGTTAACTGGTGATCAGATCCTGCAGAAGATCGATGCGCATGAGGCACAGGTGTCCGGTGGGAACCTGATCACGACCATCCGGTTTGACAACGTTTACGCTGATGGAACGACCGCATACAACGTATTTGGTGGAATGAGCAAGAAAGCACCCGGACAGCCGGATAAATCGCTGATCTACTTCGAGCAGCCGGCAGACGTGGCGGGAACGATCTTCCTGTCCATTAAGCCCGAAGGTAAAGACGCCCGCATGTGGCTGTACCTTCCCGCATTGGGAATGGCCAAGGAACTCGTCGCTGAGCAACAAAAAAAGAGTTTCGCCGGCAGCACGTTCTCGTACAAGGATATCGGCAGCCGCACCCTCGCCGACAAGTTCACCGCTAAGATCATCGGTGATGCGTCGGTGAAGATCGAAGATAAGTCGTACGACTGCTACGTGCTCAAGCTCACCGCCAAGCCAAATGCCGACGTCGACTACCCGATCGGCAAAGTATGGATAGACAAAACGAGTTTTCTCATGCTCAAGAGTGAGGATTACAGTGCGGATGGCAAACTCCAGCGGACGATGGAAGTGCTCAAGGTCGGCACATTTGAGGGTAACGCCACTGCCGACAAGATGATCGCGACCAATGTGATCGATAAGAGTTCGACCACTATCACCTTCCTGAAGAGGATACGGCCGGCGAAGCCGATACCGGATTCCGTGTTCGATCCGAATAATCTGGCGTCGTTCAATCCGAAGGAATTCGGGTTCTCATCATAACTGCAATCCGACTGCGAGCCCGAGGAGCGCTGTCTTCGGGCTCGCGTACTTTTTCACAGCCACGGATCGATATCGGAATCGAGGAGTTTCCCGGGCCAGCCGGAGTAACGGATCACGCCGTAGCGGTCGATGAGGAGAGTGTGAGGAATACTGCCTACGTTGTATAGGGCAGCCACCGTCTCATCGCCGCGGCTTGGGTCGTCCCACAAGTTAATGAAGTTGGTATAACCGTGCGCGGTGAGATACGCCTCGGCGGTCGCCATGTTGTAATCAAGCGCCACGAGCACCACCACCACGCCGTCTTTCGTGTAGCGGTCGTACAGCGCTTTTAGGTGGGGCATCGATTCTTGACAGTGAGGACAGATGCTACGCCAGAATTCGAGGATCACTACCTTACCGAGGAAATCCGATAGTTTATGAACCTTGCCGGTGCTATCGGCGAGCGCGAACTCGGGAGCGGCGTCGCCGATTTTTAGTCCCACTGGTAGATCCGCACGCGTAAACTTAGGTTTCAGTGGTGATTGCAGTGTGCCATCGGCGCTGATTACCACCGTGCGTTGCATCCGCGCGATAGCATGAGCAGCATCGAACACAACTAATGTAACGACGTAGCTGCCGGCATTAGCATACGTATGTGTTACGCGTTCACCCACGCCGGTGTATCCGTCCCCGAACGTCCATTGGTACGCAGTGATCGTACTGGCAGCATCGGTGGATGCGGAGGCATCAAATATCACCGTGTATGGCGTTTCCCCCGCAGAAACGGCAAAGTTCGCCACCGGCCCGGCGACAACAACCGCTGCTGTTCCCCATGCAACCGCGGTTACAATCACCAGCCCGATGATGATCACTCGTTTCATCGCTCCTCCTTGTGATTACACGACATACGTCTCTGCGTCCTGACACAACACCACCCCTGGAACTGCTGCTGGTGTGGCGCTCATGTGAGTAGCAAACACCGTTCCAGATGTTTCATGTGCAATTTTGGTTACGGTTGTTACGTCCAGGTGGCCGGGGTCATTGGTCGGAGACGGATGGGTGAACTCGGTTATCACCACGTCGGCTCCGGTCACCAATTGGTGCAACTGCGGACACTCGCCGGTGTCGCCGGTGTAGGCGAATTTTCGCCCATTCACAGTGAACCGGTACCCGTAAGCGGCAAGGCCGAAATGTTCCATCCGCAGTGCGGTGAATTCGAGGTCGCCAGCGCGATATGCCCCGTCACCGGCCACTTCGACAAATGCCAGCGTAAGTCCGGCGGGAAACCCGTGCTTGGCCAACTCTGGCCACGCCAGCTTGTACAGTGTCGTTGCGCGCTCCCCCAATCCCGGCGGCCCGATCATGTACAACGGTCTGTCGCGGGAAACGGTGAATTGGTACAGCAGGAGGAAGAACGGGATTCCGAATGAGTGGTCGGCGTGAAAGTGACTGATGAACACGTGATCGATTGCCGCGATATCGGCTCCCACGCGGTACAGTTGTGGGACCGCCGTCGGCGGCAAATCAAGCAGGATGGTTCGATTGACAAGTAGCGAGCTCCACATCCGCCTCCCCCCGAGTGCCGCTCCGGAGCCGAGGCAGGTTACGGTAACCCGATTCATAGGCTAACTTAACGCCCGATCCGTCTCCCGTAACCGGCGCGCCAGCTCCGCAAGCATCCCCAGCGCCACTTCGGGATAAGCAGCGATTAATCCTTTCATTGCCCACGGAGATAGCACAAGACACCGTGTATCCTCAGTCGCGATTACATCCGCTGACCGGGGAGCATCGTCGAGCAGGGACATCTCGCCGAAGAACGACCCCTTGCCAAGCCGGGCAAGGCGTTCATCACCGCGTCGCACATCAGCACTGCCGGAAATGATGAGGTAGAACCCAACACCAGCATCCCCTTCGGAAACGATCTTCGTACCTGCTTTAAATTCTTTGTCAGTTGCCGATTTAAGGATCGCCTTCAACTCGCGGTCACTCAATCGGGAGAACAGCGGCACCTGTTTCAGCAGAACGATTGTATCCTGGTTAATCATGCTTCCTCCTTGTCGGTCAATGTCATAACGCCGATCAGCATGATATAATAAATACGGGATGATTTGCAACGTAAATCACAACAGGAGCTAAAAATGTCGTGGAGCACAACCCTCAAGAATCGCCAATTGATCCGAACGCAGCTTGATGCCGGCGAGGAAATCGCTGTTATGTTTAGCGATATTCGCGGATTTACGCGTTACACGGCAACAGAGGGTGATCAAGCGGCGTGGCGCCTCGCCCAATTGCATGAAACGCTGATGCGGGACGAGATTGAAGCCCATAATGGCATCTTGGTAAAGAGTTTGGGCGACGGGGTGATGGCGGCGTTCGGAGAGCCGCGTGACGGGGTCATGGCCGCAGTTGCAATCCAACGGGCGATTAGAACACGAAACAAGAATACAGCTGCTCAGCCGATCGATGTGGGGATCGGGGTGGCAACCGGAACGCCGGTGATGACTGAGACCGACTTATTCGGAAACTCAGTGAACATGGCGCAACGTCTCTCCGCGTTGGCTAAAGGGGGACAGATCCTCGTGACAAAGAAGTTCAAAGACGCTGTCCCTCTCCGCGACGGACTTCACTACATCTTCCTTGGCACATGGGAACTTAAAGGCCTGGGTAAAGAAGAAGTGTACGAGGTCGCATGGATGGCGGAGCTTTTCCGAATATCGGATGCACACGATTGTATTACCCTCGTCCTCACTGCCCGGGGCACAGTAGTAGTAGAACTCGCTAAACGAGGAAGAGAAACAGCACATAGCCGTACGGGAGGATTATCGCTCCTGTTTTGCCGCAAGCGTGTCAGTCCTGCGACTGAAGTAAATCGGGAGTACCCCGTCACCGCGGTAACCGCGGTGCTGCGCCGTAACACGCTCATTGTGCACTTAGGACAAAAGACCCTGCGGCTGCGTGGAGTTGATCCACGACAGGCGCAAGCGTTCATCGAGCGCCTCACCGCAGCGCAGCAACCGCGAAACGAAACACCGTCTGCTGGGTAGATAAACAAATCAATACCCGGAGGTAGTCGTCATGAAGAAACTCTGCTGGGGCAGCCTTTTATTCTCTTTTATCCTCGTATCCCTCGTCATTTTCGCTTACCCCGATGGGATGATCCTTCCTGATCAGCCGGACCGAGGGTGGCTTACCGTTACTTATCACCACGTGACGGTGACCATAACCGACGGGGTGGTGACCACCCGCGTCGACCAGGAGTTCCGCAATGACACGTCCTTCCCGATCGAGGGACAATATGTTTTCCCACTGCCCGCCGGGGCAATCGTCTCCAATTTCTCCATGTGGGCCAATGGAGAAAAGCTTGAAGGGAAGGTTCTTAACGCCGATGATGCGCGTCGCATTTACGAAGATTATGTGCGTCGTGCCCGCGATCCGGCCCTGCTCG
>CAZILO010000088.1:0-5106 GCA_964540085.1 uncultured Thermotogae bacterium | reverse complement strand
TTAAGGGCGGGGTTGGCTACTTTCTTGAGTTTACCGGTCCAGGAGTGGAACATCTGTCCGTGCCGCAGCGGGCAACGATTACCAATTTGTGTACTGAAACCGGCGCGACGTCGTCCATCTTCCCGTCCGATGAAGTGACGAATGAGTTCCTGCGCATGCAGGGGCGAGAGGAAGCATGGCATGCGCTCTTCCCCGATCAGGATGCAGCCTACGATAAGACATTGGAGATTAATCTTTCGACCCTCAAACCGCTTGTCGCCATGCCCGGAATGCCGGATAACGTCTACGATATCGACGCGGTGAAAGGCACAAAGATCGACCAGGTGTACATCGGCTCGTGCACGAACGGGTCCTACCGTGATATCCGGATTGCCGCCGAGATCATCAACGGGAAGCGTGTGTCACCGAACATTGATGTCATCGTCTCCCCGGCGTCACGACAAGCGTGGGAGATGTTGATGGAAGACGGGAGTTTTCTCGCCCTCACCAAGGCCGGCGTGCGCCTGATCGAACCGGGGTGCAACGCGTGCATCGGCATTGGGTTCGTGCCCGGATACGGGCATTTGTCGCTGCGAACGGTGAACCGCAATTGGAAAGGACGGGGGGGAAGTAAGTTCGGGAAGATTGCATTGTGCAGCCCCGAAGTGGCAGCGGCATCGGCCCTCGCTGGTGTGATCGCCGATCCGCGTGAGCTGCCGCCGGTGGAGGTAAAGATCGATCATCTGACGGTCGATGACGCGTTGATCCTCGAACCGCAAGGCACGGCGGTCGCGATCAGGCGCGCTCCCAATATCGTGCCGCTTGCACCGCAGCGTCCGCTCCAATCACCACTCGTGGGCAAAGTGCTGATCAAGCTCGGGGATGGGGTGTCCACCGACACGATTTTGCCGGCCGGACCGCTCACTCAACACCTGCGCTCCAACCTGCCGGAGATCGCGAAATTTACGTTCTACTACGAGGACAAGGAGTTTGCCGCTCGCGCCGCCGCTAACGGGGGTGGGTTTATTGTCGGCGGGGAGAATTACGGCCAGGGATCATCACGGGAACACGCGGCGCTCGCGCCGTGGCAGCTCGGTGTCAAAGCAGTGTTTGCTAAGAGCTACGCCCGTATTCACCGTGCCAATCTAATCAATGTCGGGATTATCCCATTCATCTGTAACACCGATCGAATCGACCAGGGAGACGAGTTGGAGGTCGATGTGTCCGACCTCAGCGGCGAACTCGTCGCTTACAACCGGACCAAGAACGAGCGAATTCCGCTCTCTCATGACCTGTCGCCACGCGAGATTGAAATGATCGAGGCAGGAGGGTTGCTCGCCTACACCGCGGCACGGCACCGCTAGCGCACCGGGCGACCACGGCGCCATAAAAACGCGAAGAACTGCGTGTAAGCCGCTGCTAACTTTGGGATTCCCACTGCGGCGATGTCGGCCTCGTTGTTCTGTTCGAGCGAGTAGTAGTTCCAGTTGGTAGAGCCGAGGATCACATCGCGCTCGTCGATGATCACCAGTTTGGCGTGAGTGGTGACGGATGGATCATCGAACCGCACGGCGACGCCATGGTCAACAAGGTAGTATGCTGCTTCTTGATTTGCTTGTGCTGATTCCGGGTAGAATGCGCAATCGTCGAGAAATACCTTCACTTCGACACCACGACCGGCAGCGGCGATGAGCGCGTTCAGGATGTCGTTGGATAAGCTGTCGTTGTACGTTGGATAGTACGATGCGCGGTACATCACAACGTGCACCGAGATCTGCGCTCGGTCCAACAAATTGAGCAACACGCGGGCGTAGTTCTTTGTATCAGGTCCGTCCGGAATTGGAATCAGCGTCGGATCTGTGCTGAACTCCATGTTCCCCATGTCGACCCCGCCTGGGATAAGGGTTCCCGCCCAGATGCGGGAAAAGTATTCGGTGAACACTCCTCCGATACGGGGATCGTCGATGGCGATGTTCGCCTGCGCTTGGTCGTGGAACGCGTGCGTGTTCCAATTGGACGAACCGAGGATCACCAGTCGTTCGTCGATGATTGCCAACTTAGCGTGAGTGGTCACCGTTGGATCGTCGAGTTTGGCCATGATGCCGTGCGATTTTAGGAACTCGATCGTGGGGAGATTCTTGGCGGTTATCGATTCGGACCAATCACTGGCATCGAGGATGACGCGCACGGTAACCCTACGGTCGGCAGCGGCGACGATCTCCTTCCACAGCGAATCGTTCGTGAGTTCGCCGTTGGATAGCAGAATATCGATCGATGTATGTGCCGTTGGGATCAGTTGCTCTAAGTAAGGGAGATACTGCCTGGAGCCGGTGACATCGATCAGCGGTACAATACGGACCGGGGTCGTCGTTTCTGCCCCGATACCGGTCACGGCGACGGCTAACCACACCACCAGGATGAGCATGCGTTGCAACCGTTTCTTCATGTGCGCTACAATCCTACTTTAAAGGAGGACGGATGACCAATGAACTGACGGCAGATAAGCTGCGTTACATGTGTGATCCAACGAAGTTTAATTTTAAGACGACGGCTGAAATAGACCCGCTCGACCGGATCATCGGCCAGGACCGAGCGATCGAAGCGCTTAAGCTCGGATTGGGGATTAAAGACGCCAAAAATCGGTACAACATCTACGTTGCTGGCGGTCCTGGAACCGGGAAGATGTCCGCGGTGGAGTATTTCCTCAGTCGGGCGAGCCGGGACGAGCCGCGCCCGCCCGATCTGTGTTACGTGCATAACTTCGAGAACCCGTACAGCCCGCATTATCTTGAGCTTCCCGCTGGGATGGGCACACAACTGCGTGACGACATGAAGCATCTGATCACCAGGCTGCGGCGCGATATTCCCAAGGTGTTCGATCTGGACGAGTTCAAGGCGCGCAGCAAAAAGATCAACGATCGCTACGCCGAGAAGCGGACAACGCTGTTCGAAGAGATGGAGAAGAAAGCCCGTGCTCTCGGATTTGCGATCCAACGCACCCCAATTGGGATCAATACCTTGCCATTGCGTGACGGTGGTGAACCTCTGAGTCAGGAGGAATACGAGGCCCTGTCCGAAGAAGAGCGGGCCAAGATCAGAGAAAAACAAACCGAAGTCCAGGCGTTGATCCAGGATAGCCTCCAGGAGATCGCCCGCATCGAGGAGGAACGCGAGGAAGAAATCAAGAAGCTCGCCAAAGAAGCGGTCCTGTTCACGGTTGAGCCGCACATCAACCAGCTTAAATCGCGCTATGGAAGCGTGGATAAAGTGGTTTCGTTCCTCGATGAAGTGCAAAACGATATCGTCGAGCACCTCGATCAATTCCGCGGCGGGAACCAAGAGGCGCCTAAGGGGCCGATGCCGATTCCGTTTGTGATGCAGCCAGTCGACCCGTTCAAGCGCTACGATGTGAACGTTCTCGTGGATAACTCCCAAACCGAGGGAGCACCAGTGATCGTGGAGGAGAACGCGTCCTACACCAACTTGTTTGGGGCGATCGAGCGCCGGGTGCACATGGGGGTGGCGATTACCGACTTCACGATGATCAAACCGGGATCGCTCCACCGCGCTAACGGCGGATATCTCGTTTTGAACGCGAATAACCTGTTCCGCATGGGGCTGTCGTGGGAAGCGCTCAAGATCGCGATCAAACGCCGCGAGATCCGGATTGAAGATCCGATGCAGATGCTGGGCTATTCCACTACCGAAGGGCTGAAACCCGAACCAGTCCCGTTCCGCATGAAAATCATCATCATCGGCAGTCCGGAGATCTACGAGCTCCTTCACTATTATGATGAGGATTTCCCTAAGTTATTCTCGGTGAAAAGCGACTTTGACATCGAAATGGAGCGCACCGATGAACATGAGCAAGAGATTGCCCGGTTCCTCCGTGCTCGGTGTCAAGAAGACCCAAGCCTGCTCCCGTTTGATCCCACCGGAGTGGCAAAGGTGGTTGAGGCGGCAACCGAGCTCGCCGGCGATCAGAAGAAGCTGTCCTGCCGGTTTGGGGTATTGACGTCAATCATCAAAGAAGCGTCGTACTGGGCGCGGACCGAAGGATCGGCCCACGTTACCGGAGAGCATGTGCACAAGGCACTCATTGAACGGGACCATCGCAGTGATCGTATCGAGGAGAAGATCCGGGAGATGATCGCCCGCGACCAGATCCTCGTTGATACTACGGGGGAGAGAGCGGGACAGGTGAACGGGCTCGCCGTGCTGCAACTGGGAGATTACATGTTCGGTAAACCGTCCCGAATCACGGCGACCGTGCACACCGGTAAGGACGGGATCGTTGACATCGAGAGAGAAGCCGAACTTGGCGGACACACGCATACAAAAGGGATCATGATCCTCAAGGGGTTCCTCGGTGAGCGGTTCGCCTCCGAGAAGCCGCTCAGCCTGTCGGCGAGCCTCACCTTCGAGCAGAGTTACTCGATGATTGACGGAGACAGCGCATCGAGCACCGAGCTGTATGCCCTCCTATCCGCTCTGTCCGGGATTCCGATCAAACAGGGACTCGCTGTCACCGGTTCGGTTAATCAGAAGGGGGAGATCCAACCGATTGGCGGCGTGAACGAGAAAATCGAGGGATTCTTCCGCGTGTGCAAGGCGAAGGGCATTACCGGTGACCAAGGGGTGCTTATTCCCGCGCGTAACGTGGACAATCTGATGCTGTCCGAGGAAGTGGTAGAGGCAGTGCGGCAGGGCAAGTTTCACATTTACCCGGTGAGCACAGTTGAGGAAGGGATTGAAATCCTGACAGGTGTTCCCGCGGGGAAGAAAGGGACGGACGGTACGTTCCCAGCGGATACCGTGTTCGGACGTGTCGCTGCCCGGTTGGACGCGATCCGAACTGCGCTTAAGGAAGAAGAAAAGAAAGAGGGGGAGAATAAACCGGAAAACAACGGCGATCCTGGTGATGACCCTTCTACCACGTGATCTCCCCGCACGGGCGATTTACCTTGACAGTTCCGCGGTAGGCAGGTATACTACCGTCTGCAAACACCCGGTCTTTGAAAAGTGGATAGCGTGGTATTGGGTTCCTTCGGGAACCATGTCACCGAATTGAATCGGATCAAAATCTAAAATTAAGAGAGTTTGATCCCAGCTCAGGATGAACGCTAG
>CAZILO010000087.1:0-5214 GCA_964540085.1 uncultured Thermotogae bacterium | reverse complement strand
CTGCGGCAGCAAAGGAGGTGATGCGGCGGCATCCGACGAATCGTCGCGTTGAGGTGCGGTCCCCGTTTGCCCGTGTTACCCCGCGGATTCCACTTCCCCAGAGCTTTGACCCGTCACGGGGCCGCCGTGCAGTAAAGATCGACGCCAAGGCACGCGATCTCATCCTGTACGGCCGTGATCCGATCGAGCTGCGGTTTGTGGAGCAACTCGTCGATAAGAGTCAAACGCGGGCGATTGGATACGCGATTCACCTCGCTACGCAGCGGTTTATGGACGGGAAGACGACTCTGACTGAGGTGCTCGACCAGCTAGAGGAATTCCTCGACAAACACGGCCTTGACTCACTTGACCCATTCCGCCGCGGGGAGCGACATCCCGGCGCGTTCGCCCGCCCCCGTCGCTACGAGATCGCTGCGGCGATTAACCGGCTGCGTACAGTGCGCATGCGGCAACGTCAGAAGTTATAGGCCGCTCCGACCCTTACGTATGTCATGTCTTCCGCGAGGCCAGCCTTCAGATAGAGGGAAAAGACACTTCGCGCCGCGGTGATTTTTAGGATAACCGCGTCGATTCGGTATGGAGCAAGCGCCAGCGCAAGTTTGCCATCGATCGTAATCGCGGCGGAAAAGGCGGAGATGGTGAGTGTCTCCATGGGCTGTGGATTAAATTCGGTCTCCCCCACGATTTTAATTCGTGGCGAAACGGCGGTGACGGTGAACCGTTCGTGCACCGCCAGTCTGGGATAGATCAGGCTGACCCCAATGGCCGCGTTCAGCCCGGGTGTGGGGTCACCGAGTAACGGGATGGCATGCGGGAATTGGTATTCCACTCCCAACGTCTGTGGATACGCGAAATTCAACACCACGGTCCCGCTGGCAAGGTCAATCTTCTTAGCGTCGAGGTAATTGATACTCGTGACAAGAAACTGCCCAAGTTCAAGCGCTGTCTCGTTTTCAAAGTGCAACTTCATCTTCGGGATGAGCGTCATTTCTACACTGCGGGTATCCGTTATTGTGAATGGGTCGAAGCCGGTTAAAATTGTATTTTGTGTTGTGATTAATGACAAGGTACTAAAATGGAGATCGGAAGAAAATCCGAGGCGCCCGGTAACTATGCGATTTTCTTCACTTGCAGAATTAGAGACGGCGTTGGAAAAGTTGATGTCGAGCGACATTTTGTTTCCCGGGCCGAGGGTAATCGCGCTGCCAATCGACCGCATCGCGGGCAACTGATCATCGGCAAGAAGGGACATGCCACCTGCCGCGAGAATCACCATCATCCAGATAATCACACGGATTGTCATTGGGATCACCTTCCACGGCGTAATAAAAAACACTGCCAAATTGCAGAAGAGGCCCCATAGGGCCTCCCCGCGCTAGTGGTTGTTGTAAGCTCCCTTATCTTCTCTACGGGAATGAATACGAGATTCCCGCCTCCGCCTGCGGGCTCCCGGTGGTGAGGGTAGCGGAGATATACAGCGAGAACGGGTCGATATCGAAGGCCGCCTTCATGTACTGTGAGCTGAACCCAAACGGAGCAAGAGCGAATGTCGTCTTGCTCGTGAACGTTATCCCGTTCAGACTCGCTGCAAGCTTGAGCCAGGTGTTCCCGGAGAACGAGGGATAGAGGGTGAGGTTTGTCCCGACTACGCCGCTTAAGGTGGGGCCGCTTTTCCCGACCGTTGTGTCGAGAAAATCGAGCGTAACTAACAGTTGCTGTGAGGAGAACTTGAACGGAAGAGGATCGATTGTGGTCACGCTCTTGAAAGATAGAGGTCCGACCGCAAACAAGAGCGTTCCGGCCAGATTGGTTGAGAAACTCGGGACGATCCCGATTCCCAGTTTGCTCTCCCCGGAAAAGCTCATCAGACCGTCATCGCTTTTAAAGCTGAACAAGTCAGCGCTTGCGTAAGCATCGATCGAATCGAGCCCCGGCGGAACGAGGTCAAAGTGGAAACTGCTTCCCAGGGTAAGCATCTCAAATGAGTATTCCGCCGACAGCACCTCGTTTCCCCCTACAGTTGGGAATAGATTGAGGTTGGTCATGCTCCCTAGCTTAAACCCGGCGTAGCTCACGGAAAGGCTGAGGGAAGAAGCAACCCCGAACGTGGGGAGGATCGTAACTTTTCCTCCGATTGTGCCTGAAAGCGACATGGAGCCATTCTGAGCGTTTGCCAGGAGCCCAACCACAAACAGAATGGAAAGGGCAATTACAAGAAAACGGATCCGCGTCATGATATACCTCCTTCGTGGTGACTAATTTGGAGGTTAGCGGTGCTCCCCGGTCCCCGATACCGCGAAGTTCCGTGGGAGGGGATCAATTACGCACAATAAGTGGTGACAATTGTCTTATGTGCCGAAGATACGGTCGCCAGCATCCCCCAATCCGGGGAGGATGTAGCCGTGTTCGTTCAGCTCGCGATCAAGGGCGGCGGTGTAGATCGGGACGTCCGGATGGACAGCGGAAAGCGCCTTGACTCCCTCGGGAGCAGCGACCAGACACAGGAACCGAATCTCTTTCGCCCCTTTTTGTTTGATGATGTCGATTGCCGCAGTCGCGCTTCCCCCGGTGGCGAGCATCGGGTCGACGAGGATCACCTGGGCATGGGGAAGCTCAGGCGGGAGCTTGACGTAGTACTCCACTGGCGTGAGCGTCTTCGGATCGCGGTATATCCCGATGTGCCCCACCTTCGCCATCGGGAGCAGGCTGAGGACCCCACCGAGCATTCCCGTACCGGCACGCAGGATCGGCACGAGGACAACCGGGGTATCGAGGACCTTCCCAGTTGTCTGCTCCAATGGCGTCTCCACTTCTACCTCACGCAGCGGGTAGTCACGGGTGATCTCGTACACCATAAGCGTAGTCAACTCTTCCAGCAAGAGGCGAAAATTATGGTTATTTGTCGTTTTATCACGCAATCGAGTGAGCTTGTTCTGGATCAGCGGATGGCTGAGAATGTGAAGATTGCTCATTTTTCACTTCCTTTTCCTTTGAGATAGCGATCGATCGCCGCCGCGGCGCGCTTGCCCATTCCCATTGCTCGCACCACCGTGGCCGGACCGGTAACGATGTCCCCGCCAGCGAACACCCCGTCCCGACTTGTTTGACCGGTTTGTGGATCGGTGCGGATGCATCCGCTCCGTTCGACTTCTAGGCCAGGGGTCGTGTTGGTGACAAGCAAGTCCGGTTCGTTTCCGATCGCCACGATTGCGGTGTCCGCCGTGATGGTGAACTCCGATCCCAGAATAGGGGAAGGCCGTGGCCGTCCGGATGCATCCATTTCCCCCAGTTCCATGCGTACACACTCCACCCCGGTAAGGTGGCCGTCCTCGCCCAGGAACCGCACCGGGGCAGTGAGAAATTGAACCCTCACTCCTTCTCGTGTGGCGCAATCCACTTCCTTGTCGCTTGCTGGTAGTTCGGCCTTGCTCCGCCGATAAATGACGGTCGATTCCTTCGCCCCGAGCCGCAGTGCAGTGCGTGCCGCGTCCATTGCCACGTTTCCCCCGCCGATCGTGACCGTCCGCTTTCCCACCGCGATTGGGGTCGCGTACTCGGGAAACTCGGGGAGCCCCATGAGGTTAGTGTGGATCAAGAAGTCATCCGCGGTGTATACTCCCTCGAGGTCCTCACCGGGGATGGATAGCGTACGGGGACGGCTGGCCCCCACTCCGATGAAGACGGCATCGTAGCCGGTGTTCAGTAACTCATCGATTGTATAATCGCGGCCGATCACCCGGTCGAGCTCAAATTGCACCCCCATCCGCCGTAACCCATCGATCTTGTGGGTAACGACCAGCTTGGGCAGGCGAAACTCTGGGATCCCGTACATCAATACTCCTCCGGCCACCGGCATGCGTTCGAAGATCGTTACGGCGTGGCCGCGCTTGCGCAGCTCTCCGGCAACGGTGAGCCCGGCCGGCCCGGACCCGATCACCGCCACCCGGTACCCAGTCGGGGCTTCTACCGGCGGACAGCATGGACCGTGGGCGATGTCCCAATCGGCGACAAACCGCTCCAATGCGACGATCGCTACCGGCTCGAATCGCACCCCCAGGACGCACGATCCTTCACATTGCTCCTCGTGCGGGCACACCCGACCACAGACCGCAGGAAGGTAGCTCGATTCCCTGATTATAGCGATGGCATCAGCGAACCGGTGTTCTTTGATGTGGGCAATGAACCCAGGGATATTGATGTGTACTGGGCATCCCTCGACACATGTCGGGCGGGGACAGTGTAAGCATCGCTCCGCCTCGATGACCGCCTCTTCTTCGGTGTACCCGTGTGTCACCTCGGCGAAGTTATGTGTCCGCACATGTGGATCCTGCTCACGTATGGGAGTCTGACGCTGCGTTACCATTTCACTCCTCTCACCTAGAACACGCAATGTGTGCGGGAATTGCTCACCAGATCGTTGTACCTGCCTACTAGCCCTGCCCGCGGTCAAGGGAATTATCGCTGCCGGTGCGTATTGCTGCAACCGCTCCGTGGACTTGACAACGACGCGATTGTGAGCTAAAGTGCAACTTGATCGGCAGTCGTTCTAATTACACGCACCATTTGGTTGATGTCGGTTTAGAACGTCCTGCCCCAATTGAATGTAGTAACAAGGGGGTGAAGTAGTATGGCAGAGCGTGAAACCGGCACCGTCAAGTGGTTCAATGCCACCAAGGGATATGGGTTCATCACGCGTGATCAGGGCGGCGACGTCTTCGTGCATTACAGTGCCATCCGTGGCGAGGGTTATCGCTCGCTCGAAGAAGGGCAGCATGTAGAGTTTACAGTAACCCAAGGCGACAAGGGCCCGCAAGCGCAAGACGTAACAGCGGTCGCATAACGTAGACCATTCCGCCCGTGCGAGCGCAGGCCCGCACGGGCTTTTCTTTTAGAATTGCACCGCAGAGACGCAGGGAACGCGGGTGAATTGAACGACCGAAAGATTGAAAAACCGGATCATCCGCCCAGTTCGACCTTTCCTTTCTCCTTCTCTGTGCTCCAGCGGTTAGATCCCCAGGAGGAAAAAGATGAAGGCAGGGCTAATTGGAGTTCCCCAATGCGGGAAGACCACGATATTTAACGCGGTCACCGCTGCCGGAGCGGGACAACACACCGGAGCCGAGATGAATCGGTCGGTGGTCCACGTACCCGATCCCCGGATCGACGCGCTCGTCGAGCTTTATCACCCCCCGAAGGTCGTACCAGCGACGCTCG
>CAZILO010000086.1:0-5222 GCA_964540085.1 uncultured Thermotogae bacterium | reverse complement strand
TCCCAGATTGTGTTATCCTCCCAATCCTCCCAGTACTGCATCCAGGTCTTGAGTTGAAGGACTTCCCCGTGGGCAGCAGTATCTGACGCTCTCACCTCGACCGATAGAGTAATACTTCCCCCATCAGGCACAGTTAACAAGCCTGATTGAACGTCTATTGGGAACAACGAGACAGCGACAAAGCCAGAGTCATAGATGCCACCGTAAATCCTGACTGAGTCGATGTCACTGGCATCTGCCCCTGTACCCACAAACTCGATGTCGAACTTCGTGATGTGAACCGGGGTGCCGTCAGTGTCGTCATCGGTAAGGCTGATCTGTTGGACTAATACATCCGCCCCATCCGGTGGGATCGGGACATCCGCGCCCGTGTACCCCAAATCGTCTACCTCAAGGTACGGAGGTAGCGCAAGAACAGCCAGGGAACAAACAAGAAACAGTGCGAGCAAGAGGCTTACAATCTTACCTGCACGTTTTCTCGACCATTGAGGTCTTTTTCTCAACATGGTTAACGCTCCTTTTTAAGAAAACTCACAGGAAGCGCCGTGCTGGGATCCTGGCGTAACCAGGACCCCAGTGCGGTATCGCTCTTGCTTACTTGAGGATCAGAAGTTTGTTGAACTTCGCCGTCTCCCCTCCGATAAACTCCATCTGGGCAACGTACAGGTAAAGCCCGTTTGCTGCCGGCTCTCCCGATAGCGTGGTCAGATTCCACGTTACGGTCTGACCCTGTGAGCTCTCGGCGAAGACCAGCTGACCGCCCACAGTATATACCTGCACCGTGACGGAACTGACGAAGCTCGCCATCTGCCCAGTTACCCGGAACTCAATCGCATTCCCCTGTTGCACAGGGTTCGGAGCCGCCATCACGGCGATGTTCTGCGCGATTGCCGCCGCCTGCGGCATCATCGGCGGAGCCGGAGGTCGAGGTAACCCTGGAAGCTCGGAAAGCGGCGTCCACAGTGCGGCCTGTTCCTGAGTCATCGTTGAGTAGCTCGTCGGGGCGGGCGGCGTTTCATATGGATACTTCACCGTCAGGATGTCAGATGTCTTGTTCATGATCCAGTAGCCATCCCATGGGTCCAGCCGTAACGCATCCCATGCAGCTCGTTCTGCTGAGGCGGGAGGGCCCTGACTGATCGAATCGTACTGCTGCGTATCCGGATTCCACTTGTGGATAACACCTGCAATCCAGTTAGCATCCACCGCTGCGTCCACGTCTTTCCACCCCGCATCGGGGGAATCCGTGGCCAGGTTGAACTCAACATTAGTCCACTTTACAGTAAAGGGCGCCCCGATCTGATGCCAGCCGTGATAGTCGGGAGCAGTACCAGGTCCAAGTTCTGTTCCCGGCGCGTAGTCAGACCCTGTCAGATCAGTACCGGCTACGTCAATAACAACAGGATTAGTGAGGTAGAGCCAGAAACCGGACTCTGGCTTCACTGGGAGAGATCCTCCTGTATCATAGTCGGAGCTTGTGCAATTATACTGGTAGAATCGATTCGTCAGATCCCCCACATCATCTCCGAATACAGTCTCTCCGTTTGCGGGAGCAACTGGCGTCAACGGCACAGAAACCAGGTTCCAGCCGTCGTAGTAGAAATCTCGGTGAGCAATGGCGGTGGTGGCCGATATGTCGGGATCTGTTCGCCAGGGGTCAAAGGTGATGTTGTCACCAACTCGATTTCCCTGTCCACCCGGGTTCAATATCGGGTGATACGGCCCACTCGCATACCCCCACCAGTTGTCAGTCGCATCAACCAGGAAAGGCCCGCCTGGTTCACCGTCAGTGTGATTATCAATGCCGCAGGCTCCATTGTCGAAGATGCGGTTGTTGTTTATGTGGGCGTCTGTTGCACCATCCCACCCGCGTACGATGACACCATTAGTGCCACTCCGAAACGTTAACGCTTCAATATGCACGGTACCAGCATCGATGAAGATGCCTGCTTGTGTCCAGGGATGATCCCAATCTTGAGGATACGGCCCCCAAATCGTCGGATACTCGCCTGGATCTCCCAGTACGTTGACGTTCCTATTGATCGTGATGTTTCCGTCGTAGCCTCCAGGAGCAACATGAACAGTTCCTCCTTCTGCTGCGATCGCTATCCCAACCTGAAGAGTCCGTTTCGCTGTTGCTGACGTCGTTCCATCCTCTGCGTCATCGCCGTTCTTGGCATCAACATAGGCTTCAGGCTGCCGGATGTCGGATAGGGTTGTCATCGCTTCGTCAACAAACCAAGGATTGAAGTTGATGTCATCGCTGATGTTGCCTCCCTGGCCGGGGGCGTTTGACGTATCGTTGTGTGGGCCTGTCCAATGCCCCCACCAGTTGTGCGTTGCATTTAGAAACGTTCCGCTGTCATTGCGAAGCGCACTATTGTGTATGTCGTAAATCCTATTGTCCGTAATCGAGCTGCTCCCAGGAACCGTGTTAACATACAGACCCCATTCGTTTTCCTGGATCGTGTTGCCGGTAATTGTGTACTGACTACCGATACCCCAACATTCTAAGGCAAAATTGTTATTATGAATATCATTATTGGAGAATGTACCTTTGCCTCCCCAATCCTCCCAAAATACTATCCCGTAATCATTATCACGCGATTCATTCCCAGAGCATGTCACTGCTTCACCGGCATGCCTAATAAGAATACCGAAGCCGTTCCAGCCCTCTGCGCCCACATAATGGTGGCTCTCGCAGACGTTGTTCGAGAAAGTCCCTGCGACCCCATGAGTACCATCAATGCCAACTGGGGCTGTATAGTCGACCTCCCCCGGCCCTATGACGTGGTTATCTGTAACGGCAACGGTCAGCGCCTCCCCAGAAACTATGATCCCATTCTCGTCGTAGCCCTCAACCTTGTTATGTATGGCGTTAAATGTTCGCGGGTTTGTATCCTCATTGTAAGTAAACAGTCCTACGTTCTCTTGCAGCAATTTGCAATCCGACACCTCCCCTCCGGCGTTGTGGTAGACGATGCCAGTCAAGCCTTTTCCGATATCTGCCCATCCCCATCCATCGACTGTAAGATTCGTGATGGCAACTGCTGAAGCGGCATCGTGAACGTACACAATGGGACGAACATCAAGTGGAGCAGGCTCAGCAGGAAGATTGAAGGCCACAGCCGGTTCCGCTGGACACCGAATGCGTGTGTCATTCATTCCGGCTCCATTGAGCGTGAGGCCCTTATCGATATCAAGCAACTCGTAGTACGTCCCCGGGGAAACGTTGATCGTGTCGCCAGCAGTGGCAGCATCGATGGCGCTTTGAATGGTTAGGTAGTACGTGTCTTGCGTGACGTTGTACACCGGGAACGGTGGAAGACCGGCGGGGATTCCACACGCGAGAATGCTCCCATTCCCCACGTTTCCAAGAACCCCGTCGAATGTGTATCCTTCCACCTCTGTCTTCAGATTCCCGCTGAAGACTTCACAGTTGTTAACGGGAGGATCGCTGACAAATGGTCTATACGTTGCCTCGGGGTAGACTCTGAAGTATGTCTTTCCATCCTGCTCGATGATATCCCCGGCCAGGACCGTCTGGCCCCAAGAGGTGAGTGTCCATTGGATCCCGGGAGTATACACAGGGTCGATAACAGGGTACGAAGCGCTGTAGGTGTACACAGGGAGACCGCCCGCTTTATCAAACGTGAACACGTATTCGTCATTGTCCGAATAGTTCAGCGCCCACGTTCCGTCGGCGTGATCAGCGGGGAAGTTGTCGTTGTGCGGGTAGAGATAGGTGTTAATGTTGGTGATGTCCTTGTCGAGGATGCCCGCCTGATAGAGCATGTTGATCTGGAATGGATCAGCGATCTGATACCCGCTGGCCAGAGCGTTGGAATGCGGATCCATGTAGACACCGAGCACGAGCTGGGACGACGGCACATACCAGTCCTGAACGGCAATCGTGCCCTCGACGTCCGGTTCCAGGGTCACGCGGTAGTTGCCACCCCCGAGATCCTCGACTTCGACCCAGAACGAAGACCACTCCAGCGGAATGACTTCACTGCCCCACGTCCAGTCCATGTCCCAGGTTCCGGCGCCGCCGCCGTGTGCGGCCGCCCACCCCGGATCACTGGCGACGGGGCCAATCGGGTCATACGCGCCAGTATCGGTCTCAGTCGCGAGCAGGTTGTCCCAGTCCATCGTGCCGCCCATTGGGACGCCACCCGTTGGCGTCAGCTGTGTGCCACTACCCTTGTGGTGCAGAGACCAGTGATCGTCTGTCAGCACCAGGCAGTAGTTGTAGTAGTCAGCACAATCTGGATCGTACCACGCTCCCCACCCACCTGGTCCGTGGTATGCATCGTGATCGGCACCAACCACACCACAAACCAGGTCTCCACCTGAATCCGAGCCGTAGCATGCGGTTGCACCTTCTCTTGCAAACACGTCAAACCCACCGGATGTTGAGATTGCCTCACCGCCACCTCCAGTGACGTAGTAGTCGCCCGCGGTCATGGGAATCGTCCCGGAGTAGGTTCCGTCACCGTTGTCTATCAATGTTCCCTGAAAAACCATGGTTGAGGACGCGACTGAGTTTGCCCACCCCACCGCTCCGAAGACCAGAATCGCACACGTCAGAATTCCTACAACCGGCCACCACTTACTTGTACTCGTCTTCACTTCGCCCTCCTTTGTGCTCCCTTTTGCCCGTTGAAGAACATCCTCTTAACTTGCTCCACCAGCTCCCCTCTTCCCTTTGTCGATCGCCTGTTTGACATCCGCGCCTCCTCGTCTAAACCGGGCTATCGCTCCCTCAATGCGCCATTAATAGTGGTTCTCGCCCTTTAGTAGTTTGAGGGAAAGAAGGATGTGGTCGCAGCCAAGCTGCCAATGGTTCCACATAGGAAACACGAGCAACCGGACCTTCCATCCTCCGCTTCCTTGCTCATTTGAAAGACCGGGATTGAAGAGATAGAATAAGGCAGGATTAAACAAGAGGGGTAACTGAAACAGGAAGCTCTTTATCTTTCCGCGCCAACGGATCACGAAGTGCTCACCTCCAGTACCCCTCTTGTACCTCTTGCTTTCTAATTCAGCCCTGAAACAGCTACCTCAAAGCAAAACGCCCCTCGATCAGTCGAAGAGCGTCTCCTGTTCAACACTATAGACACACAAGACTGCCAACATCGGTTCTCTCTCCCCGACCCTGGCAGCTCGGCTACCAGCTTAGCCTTTGGCCTCTTGCTCTTAGCTAACAACCAAGAACTAAT
>CAZILO010000085.1:0-5223 GCA_964540085.1 uncultured Thermotogae bacterium | reverse complement strand
CTGAAAATCGTCATTTACTTCGCAAACATGCTTGGTACGGCATGTGCCCCATCCGTCGGGGTCGCACATTGCGCACCGTTCAATACGAAGATCGTTCAGATTTATAATCCGCACCGGGCTGTGCCCATCGACGATCCCCTGACGGGCGGCGTCGGCGCAGGCCGCGACAAGCCCGTTCGGATTGGGATCGCTCATTACCACGAGAACTTTCACTTGCGCTCCTTTCACTTTCGTGACGGCGGTCGATGCATCAACATCACCGAAACAGCACGTAGCGGCGCAGAAATTGGTCCACGTCGCGGTAGAACATCTCGATTGTCTCTGATTTTCGCCAGCCGTGCCCCTCACCCGGGTAAACGTGATATTCGTGCGGCACGCCGCGGGCACGCAGGGAAGCGACAATACTGTCCGACTGCTCCTTGGGAACGACTTTGTCGTCTTCCCCCTGGAATACGGCAACTGGGTCACTGATTCGATCCGCGGAAAACAGCGGTGACCGATCGCGATAGATCCGGCTTGCGTCAGGAAGCGGGCCGACCATGGTGTCGAGGTAACGGGACTCAAACTTGTGTGTTTTCAGCGCGAGGTTGAACAGGTCCGATACACCGTACATGCAGATTGCCGCCTTGAACAGACCGGGATGCTCGGTAAGTACACGCAGGACTGTGTATCCGCCGGCGCTCCCCCCCATGATCACCAGCCGACTTCCGTCCGCCCGGTTCGTCGTCGTGAGAAATTCAGCCCCGGATACGGCGTCCTCCATGTCGAAGATCCCCCAGTTACCTTTAAGCGCTTCTCGATACGCCTTGCCATAGCCGGTGCTGCCGCGGTAGTTCACCTCTAACACCGCGTACCCGCGTGACGTGAAAAACTGCGTACCCGCGTGATAACCGGCGGTCGACTGCGATGTGGGGCCGCCGTGGATCATCACCACCGCGGGGGGAAGTCCGTTCCCGGTGTAGCGCGGATTACGCGGTGCGTAATACAACCCGTACACCTTTCCTCCGTCCGGTGCGAGCCACTCCACCGGTTCGGGGGTGGAGAAATACTCCGGATCGATCGTCTCCGGCTGGGAGTAACGATGCACCCGCGGAGATTGATGCGCAGCGATGGTGCACGTTACCACCCGTGGCGGGATCTGGGGAGATTGCCCAATCAACGCGATCGCGTTCTCGGCCGGCGACGGCGCAATCTGTCCGAACAGGGTGTATCCCGGGAAGTAATGGGTGATCGATTCGCTGTCTCCGGAACGGACATCCACCCGTTTCAGTTGGTCGATCCCATGTGAACCGGTGCGGTATACGATCGCCGCGCTGTCATACGTGAACCCGTACGCTCGCATTCCTTGTCCCCACGCCGGCAGAATGACATTTTCTCCCATAGTGAGGCGACGCGTCGTGTCCGCATCGCTGTCGTACAAATAGATATCGCCGTTACCGTTGCGTTCCGCCACATAGGCGAGCACAGCACCGGTCGGAGAAAATTCGGGCTGAAACACAGCTTCGTCATTGCCGCCCGCGACTTGACGCACGTTTGCCACGCGCGGTACACCGCTACCGTCCACGCGCAGTTCCGCGATCATAAGGCGCGTTCCGTCCCATGGCATGTTAGGGTGATCCCACTCGATCCACGCGATCCGGTGCCCGTCAGCGCTAAACCGCGGCTGCATGTAAAAGTCGCTCCCGGCAACGAGCTTCTGCGGCCAATTCTTCCCCTCGGTGGCGACAATTCCCAAACAGTCCTCGGTTCCGTCGCTCCACACGAATATCACCCATTTGCCGTCCGGGGAGACAACCGGGGAAGCCGGCTCCCCAAACTGGGGCGTGATTGGCCGTGCCGCACCGTGGGTCAGGGGCTGGCGGTATATCCGCCCACCGGAGACGAAATAGGCGTGACCACCGGTAACAGTAAAGTCCCCCCCGCCGTAGCCGACGCGGGCGCGCACCGACATCTCGACCGTTAGATCACGCGGTGCATCCCCACGCCGCCTGGCGACAAGGACGCCGCGATCGGATCGTCCTTCCAGCCACACCAGTGTTTCTCCGTCTGAATCCCACGCTACATCGGATATCCGTATCCCCAACGCCAGGCGCTTGGGAGTAATCGGACTTTCCCACAGTCCAAACGGCGCTACTTTCGCATTCATCGCTCTCCTTTCGCTGCGTTTCCGGGATCCATTATAATCGAGATTGTCACTGCGCGTCATTCCGGGATAATTGTAGCCTCATGCCCATAATTGCCGACTATGTCCACCGTATCCGCCGCTTTCCCGGCAATGCGCGCCTGTTCCTCGCGTTCTCATTTCTGTTTGGGTTCAGTTTCGCAGTCTACTCGCTGTTTTTTAATTTGTACATCATCGCACGTGGGTATGATTCCGCGTTTCTCGGGGTGCTAGTGGCACTTCCGATGGGGATGAACTTGCTGTTCGCGCTGCCAGTGGGGCTGTTCGGAAACCGTATCGGATACAAACATGGATTGATTATCGGCGCGGTAGCAATGACAGTGTCGATCGTGGGGGTTGCGTTGTCGTCGGGGGCGATCGGGCTCATTGCATTCAGTGTGCTTAACGGAATTGGCAACTCGATCCTGTGGGTGATGGGAGTTCCGTTCATGGCCGCCAACAGCCGGATTGAGGAACGCACGCACTTGTTCAGCATGCAGTTTTCCCTAAACACGTTCTCCGGTTTTTTCGGATTTCTGGTCGGCGGCGTTCTTCCCACCATGTTTGCCCACATTTTTCGGTGTGGGGCTGCTGCCCCGGTCGCGTATCAAGCCACTCTGTTAGCGAGTGCCGGATTCATGGCCATCGCAGTAATCCCTCTCGCCTTGATCAGTGAGCCGCCACGTGCTGTCCATACCGCGGTTCTCCATATTCGCGCTGCGTTTGCTCAGCCGACGCTCATCATCAAACTCCTCATTCCCGAGATTGTGATCGGGCTCGGCGCTGGTTTGCTCGTCCCATACTTTAATGTGTTCTTTAAGCAACAGTTCGCTGTTTCCGACGGAATTCTCGGCACACTATTTGCCGGCCAGGCCGTGGGGATCGGTATCGCCACCCTTGCTGGACCACTTCTCGCCGCGCGTTGGGGCAAGGTGCGCGCGGTCGCGATCACCCAGTTCGCCTCGATTCCATTTCTTCTCATGCTGGGGTACTCGCCGCTGTTCGTGGTCGCGGTTGTCGGGTTTCTTGCCCGCGCCGCGCTGATGAACATGGGCGGGCCACTGTACTCAGCATTCACGATGGAAAAGGTGGAAGCGGGCCGGCGCGCGGCGGTGAACGGTTTGCTCACTATGAGCTGGAGCGGCAGTTTTGCGATTGCCAATTGGATAAGCGGCCGCCTTCAGGGAACGGTCGGGTTTTCACCGCTGTTTCTGTTCACCGCTGTTGCCTACGGCATCGGCGCCGGACTTGTCTATTTGTTCTTCGCCCGGAGCCGCGGGGACGAAGCGTGACCAGCACTGGCTGCCTTGACACAGTTGCTCCAACTCGGTAGAGTGCATTCTCCACGGAGGGAAAATCATGACGGATAAAATTCGTGAAACGACGCAACGCAGTACAGTACAAGTTCGCCTCCCCGACGGCCGCACGTTTGAGGGTCCAAAGGGCACCCCGCTTGTCGACTTCTTCCGCACCGCATTTCCACGGGTGAGTGATCCCCCGGTAGCGGCAATCGTCAACGACAAACTCATCGAACTCGGACAGCCGGTGGAGATCGACATCGATGCGGCTCCAGTGCGGTTATCTGATTCGGACGGGATTAGAATCTACTGCCGCAGCCTGTCGTTCCTGCTCATCGTTGCTGCCCACAAGTTATTTCCGCAGGCGCGCCTCAATATCGATTATTCCGTGCCGTACGGTGGGTATTTCTGTCGCGTTGAAGGACGGGATCCGTTTACCACGGACGAGCTCGGTCAGATCAAGGACCGTATGCAGGCACTGGTCGCGGCGGATCACCCAATCGTGCGCCGGCGATCAACTGTGTCCGAGGCACAGAAGATATTCGCCGCCCGCGGCGAAGAGGGAAAGGTGAAACTCCTTGCTGAGTACAAGGAGGACCATATTCACCTGTACGAACTCGATGGCTTTCTCGACTATTTTTACGGGTACATGGTCCCATCAACCGGATACCTGCGCACGTTTGCGCTCGATACGTTTCCGGGCGGGTTCATCCTCCGGTTCCCGCGCCGTGAGGCCCCGACAAAGCTCCTGCCACCACAGCGGTTCACCACGCTGCGCGAGGTGTTTACCGAGTACGGCGAGTGGCTGCGGCTGTTGGGCATCCGTCACGTCGCTGCGCTGAACGATGCTGTCCGCACCGGACGCATCGAAGAGGTGATCCTCGTCTCAGAAGCGCTCCATGAACAACGCATCGCCGAACTAGCCAACATCATCTCCCGCCGTCACGATGAGGATCATCGGCTCGTTTTAATCGCTGGACCATCATCATCGGGAAAGACCACGTTTTCCAAGCGGCTTGCCGTCCAACTTATCGCTACCGGGATTCGCCCGTACCCGCTGGGGATGGATGATTACTTCCTCCCGCGCGACACCCTAATTGAGCACAATATCGACTTCGACTCGTTGGACGCGCTCGATGTGAAGTTCTTCGATGATCAATTGCATACGCTGCTTGCTGGCAAGCCGGTCACTTTGCCGCATTACAATTTCAAGACGGGAAAGCGCGAGAAGGGGCCGACGGTACAACTCGCTCCCGATCAAGTGCTGATCGTGGAGGGAATCCACGGCCTTAACCCAAAGTTGCTCGGCAACTTCCCCGCTGGTGACGTGTTCCGGATATTTGTATCCCCGCTTACCCAGCTCAATCTCGACCGCCACAACCGCATTCCCACCACCGATACGCGCCTTATCCGCCGCATTGTGCGCGATTCCATCTACCGCAACTACCCGGCGGAAGCGACGCTCAAGATGTGGGACAACGTCCGCGCTGGCGAGAAGAAGAACATCTTTCCGTACCAGGAACAAGCGGACGCGATGTTTAACTCCGCACTCGCGTACGAATTGTCGGTACTGAAGCCGCTGGTGGAACCGTTGCTGTTGCAGGTGCGCAGTCCACGCGAGCGGATCGAAGCGGAACGGCTGCTCGCGTTCTTGAGCTGGTTCGAACCCTATCCCATCGATACCATCCCAAGCGATTCCATCCTGCGCGAGTTCGTGGGCGGGTCGGTCCTGCGGGGATTTATCCCCGATCTCGGGCCAACTGA
>CAZILO010000084.1:0-5262 GCA_964540085.1 uncultured Thermotogae bacterium | reverse complement strand
GCTCGCCTGATAAGCGGGAGGTCCCTGGTTCGAATCCAGGCAGGCCCATTGTTTCCCGATCACCGTCTTTGTGGCATAAGCACGGCGACAACACCTTGAAATTGGACCGTTCACTACGCCGCCATTTACAATCCCACGGGGGTACCGTGAAGACAAAATCGCGCCAGATGAGCCAACAGACGGTGAGAATCCTTGCGGTGAGCGATGAGGTGAGCCGCGAGGTATACGATGAGGGGATCCGGACCCGGTTCGGCGACGTAGATATTGCCATTTCCTGCGGCGATTTGCCTTATTACTACCTTGAGTACATCGTGAGTTCGCTTAATGTTCCGCTTTTCTACGTGCACGGAAACCACGACCGCCCGCTCCAGACCGACCACGGGGTTATCCCGGAGCCACGCGGCTGTGTATCAGTAGAAGGGCGGGTGGTGCAAACTAACGGCCTTCTAATCGGTGGATTGGGAGGGAGTATCCGCTATAAGCCAACCGGTGCGTATCAATACACCGAGTCTGAGATGCGGTGGCGACTTGCTAAGCTGGCACCGCAACTATGGCGCAATCGGTTATTGCGGGGACGGGCACTCGATATCTTTATCGCCCACTCGCCACCACGCGGAATCCACGATCAGGATGATCGTCCTCACCACGGGTTTGAGGTATTTCGGACATTAATTCACCGCTATCAGCCGCGGTACTTCATCCACGGCCACACCTATCCGCAGATGGGAGTGCCGGACAGATCTCGGTTTGCAAACACGGAAGTGATCCACGTGCACGGATATAAAGTGTTGGAGGTGCCTATTATCCATGGCTGAATTTGGCTGGAGAAAGCTGGGGCGGGATCTGCTCACTGCCGTATTTCCGGTGGCCCGCCGTCATCCCACCCTGCTTATCCCATTTGATTGGGTGAAGGATCAATTGAAATTAAAGGGCAGCCGTTACCGCGGGATGCAAACGGTGGAGATCGACAAGATTGTGGGCAGCCTCAACCGCTATCAGGATTTCGATCGCGCATTCTTGCCGCTGCACGCCACTGCGGAACGAACCGCCCGGCTCAAACGGTTGCAGCACGCGTTGGAACGGGGAGAAATCCTCCCGCCGGTGCGGCTGTACAAAGTCGGGGATGTGTACTTCGTGGAGGACGGCCACCATCGTGTTGCCGCCGCCCGCCGCCAAGGAGCAAAGGAGATTGATGCGGAGGTGATTGAATTTGATACCCCCGTGCCGCTCGAACCGGACGTGACGCCGAAAGATATTCTGATCAAGGCCGAGTACGCGGATTTTCTCGCCCGCACCCACCTGGATAAGTTGCGACCAAACCAGCGCATCGAGTTCAGTGAACCGGGACGATACCGGGTTCTCCTTGACCATATTGATGTTCATCGCTATTTCCTTGGACAGGAGAAAAAGCGTGAGATCCCGTACGAAGAAGCAGTGACTTCATGGTACGATAATGTGTACATGCCAATTGTGAGAACGTTTCGCCGATTGGGAGTCCTCAAGCAGTTTCCCGGCCGCACCGAGGCCGACCTGTACGTGTGGTTGTCGCGTCACATTTATCTCCTCCGGGAGCAGTATGGACCGGACGTCGATTTAGAGAAGGCAATACTCGATTACGCGAACAGTTACCGCCTCGGCTGGCTGGCGCGCCTGTTCCGACAGGCATGATCGCCGTATTTGTCGCACGGGAACGGGCGCAGTAACATACAATCAATAATCTAAGGAGGAATAATGGCCCAAGAACCGCAGCCCGCAGACGAGCAACTGGTGCAAGTGATCGACAAAGGACCGGCTGGTCGGATCCACGTGCGCCTGTCCCGATTCCGCGACCGCGATTATCTCGACATTCGCAATTTCTACATGACCGAGGACGGCGAGTGGCGCCCGACGCGTAAGGGGATCGCTGTCCCAGTCGAGTTTTACGATGAGCTAATGGCCGCCCTCACTGCCGCCAAACCGCTGATTGAGGCGCGCAAAACTTAACCGCCACAACTGCCGCAGCCGACGACCTGGACGTACTTGGTTATCGACGCGGACGCACCGTTGTTGTCGATCACGGTTAGTGTAACTGGGTACTGGATGCCGTTGCTGCCAGCAGATGCGTATGCGTGTGCCACATACTCGTCACTGGCAGTCGTGCCGTCGCCGAAATTCCACTGATACTCCACGATCTCGCCATCGGGATCGGTAGATTCCGACGCGTCGAATGACACCGGATCTCCCTTCCCCACCATGTACGGCCAATAAGTAAACGCGGCATGGGGCGGACGATTGATAGCATGCACAGTATGCGTCACGGTGCCCGTTTTACCGGCGGAATCAGTTACGGTGAGGCGGACGGGATACATTCCCGGTTGGGCGAACGTGTGTTCCGTCGTAATTCCAACGCCGGTGGTGCCATCACCAAAATCCCACGTATAGGAAACGATACTCCCGTTGGGACTGGACGAGGTCCCGGCATCGAACTGGACAGTGAACGGGGGATAACCCTCGGATGGTGTGTAGGTGAATGCCGCCTGCGGCGCCTGCGGGAACAGGCATCCTCCCAACGCGGCGGCAGCGATGATAACGACAAATGCCAATAATACTCTGAGTTTCATGTCTTATTTCCTCCTTTTGCAGTCTTATTTTACCCTCACGGTGCGCCGCGTGCACACCACCGACATATCCCAGCACGCTAGACACAGCTTGCTCGTGATGTGATAATGAATTTTGTGGCGTCGCGATGAGTGCGTGCCGCTTTTGTCGGCGGGGGCCAGGGGACAAGAGTGCAGAGTACGAAGGTGGTATTGTGACCAAACCGCGCGAACCGGATCCGTGGACGTACTACACATTTGGTGAAGAAATCGCCAATGCGATCACCCACGGCGTGGGAACGCTCCTTAGTATCGCTGGGCTCACGTTGCTCGTTACCCTCGCAGCGCTGGAGCACGACTCCCTGCGGGTGTGGAGTTTTGCCGTGTACGGGGTGAGCCTTGTGCTCCTCCATCTTGCATCCACCCTGTATCACGCCATCCCGCCATCGCGGGTGAAGCGGATGTTTCGCATCGTCGACCACAGCTCAATTTATCTCCTCATCGCCGGCACATACACTCCGTTTCTTGTCGTTGGATTGCACAACATGACCCTGTTGTGGGTGGTGTGGGGACTCGCTGCAGCCGGGATCACATTACAGGTGGCCGCGAGTGGGTGGTTTACCAAGGTGTCGGTGTTTACCTACATCGGGATGGGATGGTTGGTTATTGTCGTTCTCCGTGATCTGATCGCGGATATCCCCGTCGGTGGCGTGGTCCTTCTCATTGCGGGTGGGCTCGCATACATGATTGGGATCGCGTTCTATGCATGGAAAAACCTGCCGTACCATCACGCGATCTGGCACGTGTTCGTTATGGGGGGAAGTGCGTGCCATTTCTTCGCGATATTCTTCTATCTGCTGCCAACGCACTGAGCTACGCCACCAACTGGCTGCACAATTCCTACGACAAATGTCTGTCGGAAATCCGTCTTAAACTTCTTATTGATTTAGAACTATTATTAAAGTAAACTCCGTTCACAATGACGCCTGAAGAACGAATTACACGATTACGCAATGCAGGACTGACCCCAACGCCACAACGGCTGGCCGTGCTTGAATACTTGGACGGCAATCACATGCATCCAACCGCGGAGGAGATTTATCGTGCGGTCCACTCCCGTCATCCCACGATTGTCAAGGCAACGGTGTACAACACGCTTTCTGCCCTAAAGAAGGTGGGGGTGATACAGGAACTTACGATTGCGCGCGAGGCGGCGCGCTACGAAGCAAACGTCACTCCTCATCCTCATTTTATGTGCCGTGTGTGTGGACGGATTTATGACATTGATCTTCCGTGCATGGTGCGGCCGGGCGACGAGGTAAATGGGCATAAAGTGGAGGCGGTGCACACGTACATCTACGGAGTGTGCGCTAATTGTCGCCATGATCGCGTAAAAAGTGATAATCATTCTAAATTAACTGTCCCGGAGGCGAGAGATGCCTGAACTGCCGGAGGTAGAGACAATTGTGCGTGGACTGCGGAAAGCGGTCGTGGGCGCACAGGTAGAAAAGCTCCAGGTGATAGATCCGCACATATCACTCCCGGAGAAAGAAATCATTGGGAAACGAATCGGTGCGATCGAACGAAAGGGAAAGTATATTGTCTTTCATCTCAAACCACACGGGTCACTTATCTTCCATCTCCGCATGTCAGGACAACTGTTACGCGTGTGCCCGCCTGGGGAAGGGAAATACTCCCGCCTCGTCCTTCACCTTGATACCGGAGTCCTGCGGTTTGTCAATCCACGCCGGCTGGGAACAGTCGAATTCTCGGACAACGGATTCCCACACGAGCTTGGACTCGAACCACTTAGTAGCGCATTCACCGTGCGGCGACTGCGAGGCATCGTGCGTCACAGCCGGAGTCCAATTAAGCTGTTTCTGATGAATCAACACAAGATCGCCGGACTCGGAAATATCTATTCCGCCGAGGCGCTGTGGCGGGCGCGAATCGATCCACGGAGGCCGGCGAATTCTCTTACCGCACCGGAAACGCGCGCACTGCACACCGGGATCGTGGGAGTGCTTAAAGATGCAATTAATCATATGGGAACGACGTTCTCCGATTACCGTACTGCGGACGGAGATAAAGGCGAGTTCCAGGAATTTCTCGCAGTGTACGGAAAAACGGGTGAACCATGCCCACGCTGCGGCACAAAGATAGAGCGAATCAAACAGGGTGGGCGGTCAACCTATCTTTGTCCACACTGTCAACGGTAATTAAAAACCAAATACATAAATGGAGGTATCAGATGGAAACCTTACAGGACAAGAAGGAAGGAGCGGGGATCCCCCTGCTCGGGGATCGGTTCCCACAGATGGAAGTACAAACAACTCACGGGGTAGTGCGGCTGCCAGACGCGTTCGCAGGGAAGTGGTTCCTGCTGTTCAGTCACCCGGCTGACTTTACCCCGGTGTGCACCACCGAGTTTGTGGCGTTCCAAAAGCGGTACGAAAAGTTTAAGGAGTTGGGGACTGAGCTGATCGGTCTGTCAGTCGACCAGGTGTTCTCCCATATCAAGTGGATCGATTGGATCAAAGATAACCTAAACGTGGAGATTCAATTCCCGATCATTGCTGGGACCGAGGCGATCGCGGATAAGCTCGGCTTGATCCATCCGGGAAAGGGGACCAACACGGTCCGAGCGGTATTTATTGTCGATCCCAACGGGATTATCCGCGCGATC
>CAZILO010000083.1:0-5362 GCA_964540085.1 uncultured Thermotogae bacterium | reverse complement strand
CGAGGTCGCCGGTGCGCGCCGCGCGTCCCAACCCCGGCGCGAGCGCCACCACGTCCGCGCGGGCGATTGCGCCCTCCAGTTCGACACGTGATTCCACCCCGAGATATCCGTCTGTCGCCGGAAGCGGGATCGTGAGCACTTCCGGCACCGCGGTAGCGATAATCGGCATGATCTTTGCCGGGCAAGCGACGGTAACCAGTCCCGCCCCGGCGCGCAGTGCCCCGAGGGCAGACATGATCGCCGCTCCACTCATTCCGACCGATCCCGCGATGATGAGCACCTTGCCGAACGTCCCTTTGTGCCCGGCAGGGGGACGAAGGGGCAGGTGTTCGCGTACCCAGGCGCGATCAGGCACCGCCGCGATCGGAGTGATTGCCGCCCACACAGTCTCCGCATAACCAACCGAGACAACCTCGATTCGCCCGCAGTACTCCCGCGCCGGATAGAGGAGGCATGCTGGCTTGTACGCGGCCATGGAGACGGTGATATCGGCGTGCACCGCGGTACCGATTAGCGTCCCGGAGTCGGAGGGAAGCCCGCTCGGCAGATCGACCGCCACCCGCAGCCCGGGCGCGCGATTGACAGCGGCCACCACGTCCGCGTATGTGCCGGTGACGGGACGATCAACCCCAATCCCGAGCAGCCCGTCGATCACCACGTCCGCCTGCGCGACGACGCGGGTGAATTCACCGAGATCGAGGAGGGAATGAACAGTGCCCGGAACTGCCTGAGCGAGTGCGTTCG
The DNA here is from genome assembly GCA_964540085.1 of uncultured Thermotogae bacterium. Classification (GTDB taxonomy): domain Bacteria; phylum Bipolaricaulota; class Bipolaricaulia; order UBA7950; family UBA9294; genus S016-54. Next base: position 4,618 of record CAZILO010000083.1, on the reverse strand, counting down.
CCTTCTCCCGTGTCGGACCGCTGAGTTCGGCGATCGGGACGGTCGTGAACGCACGCACGCGGAACCCAGCGCGCGCAAGGAGACGGGCCGCGACAAGCGCGTCGCCGCCGTTTCCCCCTTTGCCAGCAATTGCCACCACGCGTCTCCCCGGGGCGTACCACGCAACGATACGGGCCACCCCGCCGCCGGCGTTCTCCATCAGTGTTCCCGCCGGAATCCCGGCGGCCACTGCGGCCCGGTCAAGCTGCTTTATCTGGGCGCCGCTTACTACGTTCATCATTCCTCGTCATCTCCGCAATGATCATCTCCGCCACCGTCGGTGCCGACTTTCCGGTGACATCAACCCATTTTACCCCGTCATCGCGGCGGAACCACGCCAGTTGGCGACGCACCAGGGCCCACGTGTTTTTTACGATCTGGTCCCGCAGTTCGTCGCGCGACAGTCCACCAGCGAGGTACGCGTACGTCTCTCGTACCCCGATCGTACGGTACGCCTGGTGAGCAGACGTAAGGCCGTGGGCACGCAGCCGGTTCACCTCGTCAATTAGACCAGCAGCGAGCATGCGATCGACACGGTCCGCGATCGCCTCCCGATGCGCACTCCGGTCCATCCGCAGCCCAAATGTTACAAAGTCGAATGGGAGCGGCTGTGCTTCCCGCTGCAAGGCGCTAATCGGCCGGCCAGTCGTCGTGTACACTTCGAGCGCCCGCGTGATCCGCAACCGATCGTGAGGATGGATCACGCGGGCGGCAGCGGGATCAACGGTTGCCAACTCCACGTACAAATCGGGAAGAGACCGGGCATCGAGCTGGGCGCGGAGCTCACGATCGGCGGACGGTCCGGTGAAGATCCCGCGCAGGATCGCCCCGATGTACAGGGTGCCACCGCCGGCGATGATAGGAAGATGCCCGCGCGTGCGTATTTCCGGGATCAGCCGGGCAACATCGTGGCGAAACGCCATCGCGTCGTAGCTGCCGGTGATTTCCACAATGTCGATCAGGTGATGCGGAACGCGTTGCCTTATGTCCGGACTCGGTTTGTCGGTCGCGATGTCGAGTCCGCGAAAGAATGCACGCGAGTCGGCGGAGATGATCTCCCCGTCAAGCCGGAGTGCGAGCTCGACTGCGATCGCGCTTTTCCCCACCCCGGTAGGACCGAGGATGACGAGGACGGACAATCAGTCCTCCCCGTGCAGGAGCTCGCGGAACTTCTTCAGCTCGGCCTGACGTGACGGGTGCTTCAGCTTCTCGATCGCTTTGATCTCAATTTGGCGGATGCGTTCGCGGGTGATGTTGAACTTCAACGCGACGTCCTTCAGAGTGCGCGGATGACCGTCGTCGAGACCATAGCGCAGGCGGAGGATCTCGCGCTCGCGCTCGTCGAGCTGGTCGAGAGCACGATTGAGCTGCTCGCGCAGGAACATGCGGAACGTCTCTTTAGTCGGGGATGGGGAATGGGGATCCTCGATGAAGTCACCGAGGGTGTCCTCCTCGTTATCCCCGATCGGCCGTTCGAGGGACGCGGTGTATTGCGACACGTTCTCCACTTTTTTGATCTTATCAATCGACATCCCGGTGATGCGCGATAGGTCCTCCAGCGTGGGAGCGGCACCATGTTTCTGGATGTACTCACGCTTGACGCGGTTGAGCTCACGCACCGTCTCGATCATGTGCACCGGTACGCGGATAGTGCGGGACTGGTCGGCGATTGCACGTGTGATCGCTTGCCGGATCCACCACGTGGCATAGGTGGAAAACTTGTACCCCCGCTTGTAGTCGAATTTTTCCACCGCTCTCATCAGCCCCATGTTTCCCTCCTGAATGAGGTCGAGAAACGATAGCCCGCGATTCATGTAGCGCTTGGCGATCGATACCACCAAACGGAGGTTGGATACGGTCAGGCGTTCCCGCGCCTCCTTCCCCCGTTTGACAATCTCTTCAAGCTCTTTCCTTTTCTCTGGGGGGAGAATCTCCATGCCGCGCTCCGCGGACAGGCGGGCGGTTTCCAACTGCTGTTCCGCTTCCTTTCCCGCTTCCATTGCCATCGCCAGCGTCACCTCGTCCTCTTTGGTGAGAAGCGGTACCTTGCCGATTTCGCGTAGATACGTTTTTACCGGGTCCTCGCGCCGCGTGGTCCGCTCCCGCTCCTCCCACTCCTCGATGACGTCCTGATCCGGCTTGTCCTCCACAACTGCAGGGTCATCCGTTACGGGAATGACATCCGGATCGACAAGAATATCATCTTCAACGACAGGGTCAAGATTATCATCTTGTGTGGTGGGGTCTGTTTCATCTGCCGCGGCGGGCACCTCCGGCTTCGGCTGCTCCACAGGTTGCTTCTTCTCCTTAGACATGACTCCTCCTTGTCACCTTTTCCACCACCAATGCGCGATAGGCCTGCTGTAATTCGTTGATTTTTTCTCTATCTCCGTTCGCCTCTGCCTGTTTTATCTCTTCCCGCAATTGCGCCAGCCGCCGCTCGATACGAGGCAGGCGGACTAACCGGGCCAGTGCATCGCGGAGCGCTTTATCAGTATTACTAAATACAACTGGAGCGATGACAAGTTTGCTCACGAGTTGCACCGCGTCTTCATCGAGGTCGAGGACGATCTCCGCAACATCGATTGGATCGCCATGAGCGGCGATTGCTTCCGCAACGGCGCGATACGGTGGTGAAAAATCAGCCGGACCGGCAATTCTCCCCACTTCCTCCCATCGTGTCTTCCCTTGCAACAACAGGGCAAGGATCACTTCTTCCTTGCCCCACGTAATTCTCTCTCGGGATACGGGTGTTGTATCCCGGCGTGCCGCGCTACGGCGGGAGAGGTCCCGTTCCACCATGTCCGCGGGGAGATCGATCAGCTCCCCTAATTGCCGTGCCACCTCATGGCGAAGCGGGAGGCTGTGCAGCCCTTGATAGAACGAGCGTGCCTCAGCAAGTGCTTCCTCTTTGCCGGTAACAGTAGTGAGGTCGTATCGCGCTGCAAGCGCACGGAGGAAAAACAGGTGGAACGGAACGGCGGCGGCGATTACCGCCCTCACCCCATCTGGCCCGGCACTGCGCACGTAGCTATCCGGATCTTCGCCCGCTGGGAACTGGGCCACGCGTACCGCTATTCCCGCGTTGCGTAGGATTCCCATGCCGCGTACCGATGCCGCACTGCCGGCCGAATCGCGATCGTAAGCGATCACCACCCTCTTGGTGAACCGGGCTAACAGGTCGGCCTGGCCGCGGGTGAGAGCTGTGCCCATGCTGCCGACGACGTTCTCGATCCCGGCCGCGTGCAGCGACAGCACATCGGTGTAGCCCTCAACGAGGATGGCTTCACCGGCGGCGGAAATCGCGTCCCGCGCCCACGACAGTCCGTACAGGTTCCGCCCCTTGTCGAACACCGGTGTCTGCGGTGAGTTCAAGTACTTTGGTTCCCCGGTGAATGCACGCCCACCGAACGCAATCGGGCGCCCGGACAAATCGTAGATCGGAAAGATGACGCGATCGCGAAACCGATCGTACACGCTTCCCTGTTTTCCCGTTACGAGGAACCCGAGATCGACGAGCACCGGCACGCCATAGCGCGGCGCGAACCGGGATTTAAACGCGTCCCACGAATCGACGGCATACCCAAGCCCGTATTTTGCCCACACCGGGGGCGGGTACCCCCGCTGTTCCAAATAATCGCGCGCCCGGGTGCCGACCCGGGGGTGATGCAGGTTATCGACGAAGTAGCGTGCCGCCTCCGCGGTTATCGCGTACAGTTTTGAACGCGCGCCGTCACCCCGGTGGGAGAGCTTGATCCCGGCCTCGGCAGCGAGCCGGTCCAATGCCTCGGGAAACGAGATCCGCTCGATTTTCATCACGAACCCGAACATATCCCCGCCCGCCCCACAGCCAAAGCAGTGCCACAGCCCTTTCTCGGGATCGACGTACAGAGACGGTGTATCATCCTTATGAAACGGACATCGGCCCTTATAGCGCGCCCCGGATTTGGTAAGCGTCATATAGCGAGAGAGCACGGACACGATATCCAATCGGGACTTGATCGCTTCAATGTCCGCTCGGTCAGCCATCCGCGTGCACCCCCTGGAGATACGGATTTATCCGCCGTTCCACTGATAGGAGAGTGGATGGCCCATGCCCGGGATACACGCGGAAATCGCCGTCAAGCGCGAGGATATGGGCAAGTGAGCTCCGCATATCAGCGGCGGAACCGCCGGGAAAGTCGGTGCGCCCGATCGATCCGGCGAACAGCAAGTCACCGGTGAACATAATCCCATCACCAACCAGCGTCACGCTCCCCGGCGAGTGTCCAGGAGTGTGGATGACGCGCAGGCCGGCAATGTCGTCACCGTCGTTGATGTAGCGATCGAACCCCGGATGTCCAGGAAACGCGTTATCGACGTACACCAAATCAGCGTGATGAATGAGGATGGGAACCCCCTGGTTCTTGAGGTCCCAGTCGCCGCCGACATGATCAAAGTGACCATGTGTGTTCACGACGTAGTCCACCTGACGTCCGTGCAGAAGCACCTGCAACCGGTCGGTGTACACCGCAGGATCGATCAGCACCGTCCCCGCATCGGTTTCCACCAGGTAGCAATTGGTGGCGAGTTTACCCAG
>CAZILO010000082.1:0-5420 GCA_964540085.1 uncultured Thermotogae bacterium | reverse complement strand
GGGCTCGCCGGCGAACACAAGCTAGCGTTCGATCGTGCCCGCGCGGTCCTGGCGAGTGATCAGCGCTACATCCTGCCGGTGATTACGGAGCTGCTTGGCGGTGGCGCCGGTTACGAGATTCTGCATTTCGAACTTTCCGATTACGCTGGGATCCTGTCCGTTGCTCCCCCGTGCTATGTCGCGTCGAGTCTGGTTGCATTCATCCCGCCCCGGTTCTGCTAATACCGGGGTTCCCCACTTATGTATCCGTGCGGTATAATTGGACGCCAAACGATTAAAGGAGGGAGTTTTTGTGGATAGATATATGCGGGCGGGGCTCATTTTCTTTGTAATCATAGTTGGGTTTATCGTGCCGTCGTTTTCCCAATCTTCAACTGTGCTTCGTGTCAGTCTTCCCCCGGTAATGGGGGCAGTGCCGATCGCGCTTGCTAACAACTGGGGGCTGTTCGCTAAGCACGGAGTTGATGTGCAGGTGATCGGCCTCAGCGACAATCAGGCGCGCAGCCTTGCATTGATGGCAGGAAACATTGATGCGATGGTGTGTGACCTCACCACTGCGGTACTCCTGTACACTTCGGGTACGAAGATCGTGATCACCAGCACCGCCTACAAGCCGACCCAGACCGGGAGTCTCGCTCTCCTGTCACAGAGCTACTTTCACATCAATTCAATTCCCGACCTCCTCTCTAGGACACAGCCTGGAAGCACCCTCAAGTCAATCGCTATCACACCGATGAGTAACATCGAGTATGACCTCGACGCCCTGATGCATCACCTCGGGTACAAGATTAATCCGGACAAGGACTATTCCTACTGGTACGACCTGCTTCAGGTGGCCACGTTTTTGTCGTTGGGCTCGGTGTACGCCGCTGTCCTCCCCGAACCGTACATCACCTACATCTCCAACTATCCGTCGGTGATGAAAAACAGCCATCTTGTTCACCTCTCCGACTTTGCCGGGATCGATCTGTTGCCGAGCGTGGTTGTGTTTCGCCGCGATTTTGTAACCGCGCATCCGGATTTAGTGATGCGGTTCTATGACGCGTATCGCGAAGCGGTGACGCGGATCAACTCGTCCACCAAGGACGAGTTGGTCGCATTGGGAATCAACGAGGCGCTCACCCTGTTCTTCCCGGGATTGAACAAGGATGCAATTCCGCCCGGGATCATGGATTCGTTCATCATCCCCCGGTTCGCGCTTCCCGGGATGGTTTCCAAGGCTCAATTTGCGGACGTCATCGCCTGGGTGAATGCGAAGCGTTATACGTGGAAACATCCAACCTATGAGGAGTTAATGACTGACCGCTTTGTAAAATGATCGAGGTGCGTTCCCTTACGATCGATTACGGTACCCCTGATGCCGCGGTGCGCGCGGTGGAAAACGTTGACTTCACATTGGAACAAGGGAAGAGCCTGGCGCTAATTGGTCCGTCCGGCTGCGGTAAAACCACCATTCTGTTTGCCCTCGCCGGGCTCCTCGCACCGACAGCGGGACAGGTAACGATCGCTGACACCCCGGTGACCGGACCGCGGCGGGATGTGGCGCTCATCCTCCAGAATGCCGGTCTTCTCCCGTGGAAGACGGTGTGGCAGAACGCGAACTTGTCACTGTTGCTCTCTCATGATTACCCGCGCCGTACTGCCGACGCTGTGCTCGACGAGCTCGGCCTGGAGGAGGTAAAGAACCGGTTTCCGGCCGAGCTATCCGAGGGAATGAAGCGACGGGTTGGGATCGCGCGTGCGCTTTCAACTTCCCCCACTGTGATGCTGATGGACGAGCCACTGGCGAGCCTGGATACCCTCACCCGGGAACGGATCCAGGATCTGTTTCTCATGCTGTGGGAGGAGCACCGGTTCTCGCTCGTCATTGTCACGCACGACATTGCGGAGGCGGCGTTTCTCGGCCAAAAGATCATCGTTCTCACCCCGCGGCCGGCGCGAGTCAAGGCACGGATCGACAATCCGGACTTGGGGAGCCTCGAATACCGCCAGACCCCGGAGTTTGCCCGTACGGTGCGGTTGTTGCGCGAGGAGCTCGAACGATGAAACGGGTATTGACGTACGTAGTCACCATATGTGTGCTCCTGTTCTTGTGGGAAATGGCGAGTATCGCTGTGAACGTCATCAACCATGCGGCGCTGCTGCCGGGCCCGTTCAATGCCCTGTCCCAGGTAGTAAAAAACGCAAACACGCTCCAACGCAACTTTTGGGCGAGCGCGTGGCGCCTGATTCTGGCGATCTTGATTGCGCTTGCCACTGGCGTTCCGCTTGGACTGGTAGTGGGGCGAGAACCCGCGTTCGATCGCTATTTATCCCCGATCATCTACATCACTTATCCGATCCCGCAGGTGGCGCTGATATTGTTCTTGTTCGTCGTGTTCGGTATTGGGAGCGCGACCAAGGTGGCGATGGTGGCGCTGGTTTTGTTCTACCAAATTCTCGTATCAGCACGCGGGGCAGCAAAGAATATCCCGGAAGAGCACATCATCAGCGTGCGCGCCGCGGGAGCGAGCCGGTGGCAGATCTACTGGCACGTCGTGATCCCGGCAAGCCTCCCCGATATCCTGACGAGCGTGCGGGTAAGCATCGGTCTGGGAATCGCGTTTTTGTACATCGCTGAGACAAATGCGGCGTTGGGCAACGGGCTTGGCGGTTACATCAACAAGCACATGCTGTTCCAGCGTGATCGCGCATTCGCCGGGATCATCGCCCTCGCTCTGCTCGGTCTCATCCTTTACCTGGCGGTCGACGGCCTGGAGCGGATTTTGTGTCGGTGGAAGTACGTGGCACGGCGGTCGCGTTGATCGCCGGGCCGGCGTCGGGTAGGATCGGATAAATGGAACTCAATCGGTTATACATCGTGGCCAATACCACTAAACCGGGGGCGTTGCGCGCCCTCGCGATTCTCAAGGCGTGGTGCAGTGTAAACGATATTCAGGGGGTAGCGGTGGAGCAGGTTCCCCCGCGCCCGATCGAGCCAGAAGGGGCGTTGATCGTTGCCCTTGGTGGGGACGGAACCGTGCTCCGGGCGGCGGATCTGTTCGCGGATACCGGAATTCCAATCCTCGGGGCGAACATGGGATCACTCGGATTTCTTACTCAGGTAAAAGCAAATACGCTTACCCAAGCGCTGGAAGAGGTCATTCACGACCGGTTTGTGGTGGAGGAACGGATGCGGATCGCCTACCGTGCCGCCGGGCGCACTGGGACCGCCCTCAACGATATCGTCCTCATCGGCAATGGTCCGACGCGGTTTTGCGAGCTCGACCTGACGGATGAGCACGGCGATGTGATCGCCTCCTACCCCGGCGATGGCTTAATCATCTCCACTCCCACCGGATCAACGGCGTACAACCTGTCCGCCGGCGGACCGGTTGTCGTGCCACACGCCAAATGCATCGCCGTCACTCCACTCGCCACCCACCGTCTCGGTCTGCGCCCGCTCATATTTCCCGCGGATGAGGCATTGACGGTGCGGGTCAATACTCCTGCTGCCCTGATCGTGGACGGCGACGAAGTGGACGTCATGCCGGCTGCGAGCGTTCTCACCGTGATGCGCGCGTCGCAATCTACCATCATCATCAACGTTGCCGATACTCCGCCGTTCTTCCGTTTTCTTGCCGAAAAACTCAACTGGGGTGCTCACACCCGCCGTCGCGATAACTCCCTTTAGTTTTGCGCTACGTGCCGTATAATGGGACGGCAGAAGCCAAGAGGTGAGCAAAATGGTGAAAAAGGGAACGTTTCGCGTAAAGAGCGGATTGGCGGAGATGCTGAAGGGCGGAGTGATCATGGACGTCACCACCGCCGACCAGGCAAAGATCGCTGAGCAGGCCGGCGCGGTGGCGGTAATGGCGCTGGAGCGGGTGCCGGCCGACATCCGCGCTCAAGGTGGGGTGGCACGGATGGCCGATCCCCAGAAGGTGAAGGAGATAATGGCCGCGGTGTCGATTCCGGTGATGGCCAAAGTGCGGATCGGTCACTTCGTCGAGGCACAGATTCTGCAGGCGCTCGAGGTGGACTACATCGACGAGTCCGAGGTCCTCACCCCGGCCGATCCCCGGTTCCACATCGACAAATGGGCGTTCACTGTCCCGTTTGTGTGCGGGGCGCGCGACCTCGGCGAGGCATGCCGGCGGATCGGGGAGGGCGCAGCGATGATCCGTACAAAAGGTGAGCCCGGGACCGGAAACGTGGTCGAAGCAGTGAAACACATGCGGCTGATGCAGGAGCAGATCCGCGCTGTGATCGCCGCGCCCGACGACGAGCTGATGCGGATGGCGAAGGAAATGAGCGCTCCGTACGAGGTGTTGCTTCTCATCCGCGAGCAGGGACGCCTGCCGGTGGTCAACTTCGCCGCCGGTGGGATCGCTACCCCGGCCGATGCCGCACTGATGATGCAGCTTGGAGCGGACGGCATCTTCGTGGGCAGCGGAATCTTTAAATCCGGTGACCCCGAAAAGCGGGCACGAGCGATTGTTGAGGCGACGACGCATTACAACGATCCCAAGGTTCTGGCTGAGGTATCGGCTGGGCTCGGGGAAGCGATGTCGGGAATCGCGATTGAAGAGATCCCGCCGCATGAGATGATGCAGGTCCGCTGAATGACGACGGAAATCGGAGTCCTTGGTTTGCAGGGTGCGGTGCGCGAGCACCTCGCATCGCTGTCCCGCCTTGGGGTTGCGGCCCGAGCGGTAAAGCGGACCGAGGAACTGGACGGATTGAGCGGGTTAATCCTGCCCGGCGGGGAGTCAACGGCAATTTCCCTCCTCGCTGGTGCCGGGTTGCTGGCGCGGCTACGGGAAATGGCCGGTGCCGGGTTCCCCATGTTTGGCACGTGCGCCGGGATGATCCTGCTCGCGCGGGAGATCGCGGGGCAATCGACCGCGTACATCCAGGCGATCGATATCACGGTGGCGCGTAACGCGTCCGGGCGGCAGGTGGATAGCTTTGAAACGATACTTAGTGTCGACGGAATTGGAGACGATGTGCCGGCGGTGTTCATCCGCGCTCCGTACATCACGCGGATGGGGCCAGAGGTGCGACCGCTGGCGCGGCATGAGGGGGCGGTAGTGATGGCGCAACAGGGAAACGTGCTCGTAACCAGTTTTCATCCCGAGCTTACCGACGATCTGCGCATCCATCGTTATTTCCTCGAAATTGTGGGAAAACATAACCAGGAGGTACAGCAATGAGTAAAGTAGCAATCAACGGATTCGGCCGGATCGGCAGGGCGTTTTTCCGCATCGCTTACGGGAGTCCCGAACTCGACATCGTGGCGATCAACGACCCGTTTATCACCCCGGAAATAGCACGGTATCTGCTCGTTCATGACACGGTTTACCACCGCTACGGAAAGCCGGTGGAGGTGGCCGATGGGGGGATAAACGTGGACGGAAAGTTCATCCCGCTCTTGGAGG
>CAZILO010000081.1:0-5482 GCA_964540085.1 uncultured Thermotogae bacterium | reverse complement strand
CTTTACGACAAACTTATCACTCGATTCGGAAGAGAAATTACCGAGTCCGATGGCGGGATCAATCGGAAGAAGCTGGGACGAATCGTGTTTTCCGACCCTCATGCCCGTGCTGACCTTGACGCGATCGTTCATCCGGCGGTGGGGCGCGCGCTCCAAGAAATTATCGCGGCTGAGCGCGCCAATGGAACACGCGTCCTGCTCGTAGAGGGAGCGCTACTCGGGGTCTCGCCACACATCGATTATTCTTTGTTCGATGCGGTCATTTGGCTGACCGCGCCACGGGAAGTACGACGAGAGCGCCTCACCCGCGCCGGGAGAGAAAATCACGTCGACCGTGTTCCCGATCGCCCCGTCAGCATGGCAACCATAGTGAATGCCACGGGAACGATTGCGGACACGGCAGAACAAGTGAGAAAACTAATCACCCGGCTTGGCAAGGACGTTGTGGACGCGGAGGAGCATTAGCACTCTATCTTTGGGAATTGCGGTTCGGAGGTGACCGCTCCGCCCGCTCATTGTCTCAGCAGCGAACAGTGCTGAGATGATTGCTTCTTCCGTCGCTTCTACCACCGCTTGGAATGCGGGATCAAGCGCGCCGCGGGCGTCGTTTATCCGCGTTTCCCTAAGCAAGACAGCGTTCTTGGCGTAAGGAACGCGGTTGGCAGTGGAGAACGCGAGCACGAAATCGCCGCTGCCGGAATGGCCGTACGACCCGGTGCGAGCGAGGCCAAGCCCAGCACGTACTGCGAGGCGACGTAACTGACGCGGCGACAACGGAAGATCGGTCCCGACGACGATAATGATCGACCCGTTGCCACCCGTCGGATCGGCAGGTAATGGTGGTAGTTCCCGCCCTACGGGAATTCCAGCAATCGTGAGCTCTTCGCGCCGCCCGAAATTGGGCAGGGCGAGCACTCCGACCGTGTAGGCGCGATTGGCGATGGTGACCAAGCGCGATGCGCTTCCGATGCCGCTTTTATACCCAAATGCCGCCATTCCGGTTCCGGCACCGACGACACCTTCGGCAACCGGTTCAGCAGACGCGGAATCCAACGCAGCGAATACGTGCTCACGAGTGATCGCTCGTGCCTGAATATCGTTGAGGTATGAATCGTTGCATTCTCCCACCACTGGGTTGACGGATAAGATCGACATCTCAGGCTGAGAATAGTGATTGATCACCCATTCGATCAGCGCGTCGCTCGCCCGCCCCACGCACATAGTGTTGGTGAGCAGGATTGGGGTTTCGAGGGTACCAAGCTCAGCCAGCTGTGGGATCCCGATTGATTTTCCGAATCCGTTGATCACGTGTGCTGCCGCTGGTAGCTTGATGGCAAATAAGTTGTCCTCGGCGGGGATAATCGCCGTCACGCCAGTACGGATGTCATCCCCAGCGATCACGGTCGCGTGCCCCACCCTCACTCCCGGCACATCAACGATTGTAGCAGTGGGACCCGGCGACATGGTTCCGATTTGGATCCCGTAGTTGCGCTTCAAATTCGCCATTTCGCTATCCAGTTATAACGTGACAGCCCACCGCGGTAAGCGAACGAATCGGGCCGGATCCTGGCGAAAGTAATCGGCGAGCGTCTCGTACACACGCGGATGGGCATCAAGAAGCGTCCCCGGATCAGTAAAAAAGAGCTCCGTCACCACGGCGAAGAACTCGGCTGGATTTGTTGCCCCGTATGGATCGATGATCGTTGGCTGACCCGCGTCCACCGCCGCACGCAGGCGCGCGTATTCCTGTTCCATTACCTGCACCCATGTCGGATAGCGATCGGCGGTAAGAAGGGGAACCCCGTCCATCTCACCATTTTCCGCATCAAGCTGGTGCGTGAATTCGTGAATGACTACATTGTGCCCTGGCCGCTGGCCGGCGGCCCCGGCCGCCACTTCGTCCCACGCCAACACGACCGCCCCCCGCGACCACGACTCCCCGGCCCGCACCTGCGGTCCCTCGGTGACGATACCGGTCTGATCCCGTTGCACATTAGGGGCGACGTACTGGGACGGGTAAACGATGATCGACACAAGACGGGGGTAATAATCAGTGTGCCGGTGCAACAGTAACAGCGCCGCCTGCGCCGCGATTGTCACCTTCATCTCCGAATCAAGTGAAAGGCCGCCCGCTCCTTCAAAGTGCTTTTCATGCATGAGAACCTTTGTGGCGCCTTCCAATTCCTCGCGGTCAGCGGACGTGAGATGCGAGAGCACGGGTATGTCGTCAATAATCCGTTCCCATTCCCGGGGCAGCGGACGTGCCTTGATCCGTCGCCGTCGGTATTCGCTGATAATCCCCATTCCCGCCTCCGGTGTTCACTGCGCTTGTGACATTCTAATTGCCCGGTACGATCAGCGCCAGGCGAAGAGATGCCTTCGACGTTGCTTGCCTTTGCGCCTGGTTTGTGCTATAGTGTTTTTATCACTGGATTAAGGAGGTGGACGATGAGTATAGGAGCATGGTTGCTGCTGTCGTTCTTCTTTGCGTTTTGGGTATTTGCGTTTGCTGGATGGTGGTGCGGCGGTCCGTGCCATTAGGCCGTAACCGGCACACAAACCAGAGCAAGCCGATAATGAAGAGACTGGACGCGGGAGGGCGGGGAATACTCGCCTTCCTCCTTATTTTGCTGCTATTGGGAACGGCGGGGTTCGCTGCTACCACCGCGCAGATTGCCGAGAAGACCGGGCTGGCATCTGATCTGTTCGCCCAGCTTACGGTGCCAGTACATGGCAATGATCTCGGAATATTCATCGTTTTCATCACTGACCGCACGTTTAACTCTCGCATTTCTCCAAAATTGCGCGGGGAGTTGGCCCCGTACGTTGGGCGTAACGCATTGTACGTCAACCTTTCGATTAAGCAGGTCGCAAATTCATTTGATTTCTCGCCGGATCGGTTCACGATCACCCAGAGCGGTAAGACGTTCACGCCAACTCAGAAGGATTGGGTGGAAATTACTCCTGGGTTTCTCGCTGGCAAATTTGTCGTAAATCCAGGCGGAGCGGAATACGGTTCGGGAAGCGAGGGGATTCTCGTGCTCGGCGACCGTATCGACGCTACTAAACCGTTCACCGTTAGTTATCAAGGGGTGTCAGCGACATTTACCATCAAACCAACCGAGACAACGGCGCCAACCGCTGTCGCCCCAGGTCCAACACCAACACCGCCGCAGACTCCGCCCGTCACCCCGCCGTCGCAGGTTACCGATCTCACTAGCGCTCTTACCCGCGGCGATTTTTCCGCACCCACGGTTGCGAAGCTGATCGGAGTCGATTCCACACTCGTGCGTACACTCGTTGTTAAATCACGCGGCGAAGAGCTCCGCCTCCTGTTTGTGCGGCTGAAAGCGAGTGTGCGTGACAGCGCATTGAGCGCAGACTTAATCAAAAGCATCGACCCCTTGATCGGAACCGGCGCCGTGATGGTATGGGCGTTATCCCCCACCGGTGCGGATTTCTCCCCATGGCGGTTTTACATTCAACAGCACGGGACTAACTACGTCTTCTTCAGCTCATCTTCGTTCGCCGCGCTGACGCCGGGGTTTTTGAAGGCACGGCGGATCCCGGTTGCCGGTATCGTCGCGGGAGTTATCAAGCTGCCCAAGGCGGTCGATCGCGGAGCGCCGTTCGCTGTGTTCTACGGGTCGGCCAAGGTTGAGTTTAATCCCACGCCGTGAGACTGATTCTTGCGTCCGCATCTCCACGGCGGGTCGAGCTGCTATCCTGTATTACAACCGATTTTGTCGTGATCCCGAGCGATATCGATGAGGTCGCGTCCGGGGCTCCAGAAGAACAGGTGGTGCAGTTGGCACGGGACAAGGCGGCGGCTGTCGCACGGCGGCATCACGGCGTGATCATCGGTGCGGACACAATCGTCGTTATTGACAACGAGATTCTGGGCAAGCCGCGATCACGCACTGATGCCCGCGAAATGATCGTACAGCTAAGCGGACGCACTCATCGTGTCCTAACCGGGGTGTACATCGTCTCCACCTACACCGGGGAAGAACGGGCTACTTGGGCGGAGACCGCGGTCACGTTCCGAAACCTGGCGCCCGACGAAATTGAGTGGTACCTGGGAACCGATGAGTACATGGGCAAAGCCGGTGCGTACGCGATTCAGGGACGAGGGGCACTTCTCGTTGACGGGATCTGCGGGGACTACTTTAACGTGATGGGCCTTCCTCTCACACACCTTTATCTCATGTTGCGAGATCTCGGATACCGGCTGCACAGCCACACCTCAGCAACAACAAATTATAAAGGAGGTTAGTATGGCACAAGGAAAGAAACTTTCGATCCTCGACCTACAAAAAATGAAGCGGGATGGCGAGAAAGTCGCGTGGATCACCGCTTATGACTATCCCACTGCCCAGTTTGCAGAGGCGGCGGGGATGGACATGCTCCTGGTCGGGGATTCACTTGGAATGTGCGTGTATGGATACGAAGGCACGGTCCCGGTGACGATGGATCAGTGTATCGTTCATTGCCAGGCAGTGCGGCGTGGGGCGCCGAACACGTTTGTGCTCGGCGATATGCCGTTCATGAGCTACCAGACAAGCGATGCCGATGCAGTACGAAATGCGGGGCGGTTCATTAAGGAAGCGGGAATGGACGGGGTTAAGCTTGAGGGTGGAATCCGTGTGATCTCGCGGATTAAGGCGATCCTCGACGCCGGTATCGTGGTATGCGGCCACATCGGGCTCACGCCGCAGAGCTCGGGTCAGCTCGGCGGGCACAAGGCGCAGGGACGCACGGTGGCGTCGGCCAAACTGTTAATCGAAGATGCGCTTGCGATCGAGGAGGCCGGAGCGCAGCTGCTCCTGCTGGAAGCAGTACCGCCCGAGGTCGCGGGCTTCATCGCGCATAAACTCACAATTCCCGTTCTGAGCATTGGCGCCGGCCCGTACTGCGACGGTCAACTTCTCATAGTCTCCGATCTGATTGGACAATTCCAGGCGTTCACCCCCAAGTTTGTGAAGAAGTACGCCAACGTCGCCCAGGTGGTGACCGACGCCTTGACGGCATACATCAAGGATGTGAAGGCAGGCGCGTTCCCGGCCAATGAACACTGCTACCACATGCTTAAGGGCGAGAAAGAAAAGTTCGAGGAGCTGATAAAGGACTATGACTGACTTACGCAAGCGGCTCCAAATTCCGATTGAGAACTTGGATCAGATAAACGAGACGATTCTCGACCCCAACAACGAGATCGTTAATGAATTCCTGGCAGTGGTTGATCGCTATGGAACCCCGGACGAGATCAACCGCAAGGCGGCACAGGCACGTGCGCTTCCCAACCTCCTCCGCCGGTTGCAAGCGATTGAATCGCCGTATCTCAGTGATCTTGAGTGGTTGACGCGCATGCGAGACGAGGGAGCGTTTATCACAATTGCCGATTTCCGCCGCCAGGTCCTCGGTGACCGCGCGGCCACGATGACGTTTAAGGACGACTACGCGGTGACGCTCGAGATCAGCG
>CAZILO010000080.1:1920-5571 GCA_964540085.1 uncultured Thermotogae bacterium | reverse complement strand
GTGCGGGTTCTGCACTCCGGGGATGATCATGTCCGCCCGCGCCCTTCTCATCCGTAATCCGCATCCGAGCGACGATGAGATCCTGGAAGCGATGTCAGGAAATTTGTGTCGCTGCACCGGATACGAATCGATCCTCGCCGCGGTGCGCCGGGCAGCACAGCAGGAACCGGAGGACAAACGAGATGAACGATAACGAACTTACTTACGTCGGGCATTCGGTACCGCGCGCCGATGCGCTGGCTAAGGTCACCGGCACCGCCCAATTCGTCCACGACATGGCCCTCCCCGGGATGCTCCACGCCGCGATCGTGACATCCCTGCACGCAGCGGCGCGGATTGTTTCCATTGACACCACCGCTGCTCGTTCTCTCCCCGGAGTTCGTGCCGTGCTTACCGGAGCCGATTTACCGTACCGGCTCGGGCTGTACGTCCAGGACAAGCTCATCCTCGCCCGCGGCCGTGTTCGCTATCAGGGAGAGCCGGTCGCCGCCGTCGCTGCCGACACCCTTGCCATCGCACGCCAGGCGTGCGATCTCATCAAGGTGGAGTACGCGCCGTTGCCCGCGGTGTTCGATCCGCGGGAGGCGCTGAAGCCGGACGCTCCGCTCGTCCATCCCGATCTCGGGACCTATTCCTACATGAAAGGGGTGTTCACCCCGAAACCGGGGACGAACATCGCCCACCATCAGAAAATCCGCAAGGGCGACTTCGATGCCGCCATCGGCAGCGCCGACGTTGTGGTGAGTGAGCACTTCTACAACCCGCCCGCCCCGCATGTTCCGCTCGAGACACACGCGGTAATCGCTCAGGCCCTCCCGGGGAAGAAAATGGAGATCTACACGTCAGCACAGTCGCCGTACACGGTGCGCAACCTCCTCGCGCACGCGTTTGGAATCTCGCATGCCAATATCCGCGTCCACGTCCCGTACGTCGGCGGCGGATTCGGGGGGAAAGCCGGGATTCATCTCGAACCGCTCGCTTACGTTCTGTCCAACGCGGTCGGGGGCCGGCCAGTGAAGATCGTCGCCACCCGCGAGGAAGAGTTCAATACTCTCCCATCCCGTCAGGGGCTGCACACCGACATCACGATCGGGGTTACCGCCGACGGCGTGATCCAGGCATTCAAGGCGGTGTACGTGTGGGACGCGGGCGCGTACGCCGACTACGGAGTGAACATCGGCCGCGCCGGTGCATACTCGGGGGCCGGCCCGTACAACGTGCCGAATTGCTGGATCGACTCGTTTGTCGTGTATACAAACAAGGTGTTCGGAACCGCGTACCGCGGGTTCGGTCATCTCGAGGTGATGTGGGGCGTGGAACGAGCGATCGACATCACCGCCCACCGGCTGGGGATGGACCCATACGCATTCCGGATGAAGAATCTGTTGCGGCCCGGTAATACGACAATCACCGGTGAGCGGATCACCCCCGGACACGGCCGTCCCGACAAGTGCCTGGAGGCGGTCGCGGCGGCGATCGACTGGGGGAAGAAATCGACCCCGTCGGGACCGACCAAAGTGCGCGGGAAGGGAATTGCAGTCCTGCACAAGGCACCAGCGATGCCGGCGAACACCGCCTGCGCCGCTGTGATCAAATTGAACGAGGACGCGTCGGCTGACGTCCTCATCTCTGGGACCGACATCGGCCAGGGCACTTACACTGCCCTGCGCCAGATCGCGGCGGAAGAGTTAAAACTCCCGATCGACAAGGTGCACATCACCTGGGAGAGCGACACCGCGTTCTCCCCGTACGACTGGCAGACGGTGGCGAGCCGGTTCGCGTTCATGGGCGGAAACGCGGTGATCGCCGCGGCGCGCGACTGCGTACGCCAGATCAAGGAAGTCGCCGCGCAGGCGTTCCGCGTCACCCCGGACGATATCATCTGCCGTGACGGTAACGCCTATCTCGCCAAGGATCCCGATCGGTTCATCCCGTACGAAAAGCTCGTCATGGGCTACAGTTTCGCGAACGGAAACGCCATCGGCGGACCGGTGATCGGCCGCGGCCGCTACATCGCCCATGGGCTCACCAACCTCGACCTCGAGACCGGCCAGGGGCTACCCGCCCTGTTCTGGACGTACGGCGCCCACGGAGTGGAACTCGAAGTTGACGTCGAGACGGGCGAGATCGAGATCGTAAACATCGTCACCGCAATCGACGCCGGCAAGGTTCTAAACCCAACCCTCGCCCGCGGGCAGATCGTTGGCGGGGTAATCCAGGGGCTGGGATCGGCCCTGTTCGAAGGACTGCGGTTCGACGACCACGGGCGGCTGCTGAATCCATCGTTCACCGACCACAAAATCCCAACCGCCAAGGACATCCCCCGCCACACGGAGCAGATCTTCATCGAGACGCCGCAGCCCGATGGGCCGTACGGCGCACGCGGAATCGCCGAACATCCGATGATCTCCGTGCCGTCGGTCGTGGCTAACGCGCTGTACGACGCGCTCGGGATCGACTTTAACGTTCTTCCACTCACCGCCGAGCGGGTGTACCTAGCGCTCAAGGAGAAAACCGCGCATGAAAAAGATAACGATTGAGAAGGACCGCTATTACGATTCGGTGTTCCTAATGCGGATTTCTGATGAACTAACGCGGCTTCCCGGGATCAACGACGCGGTTGTCGCTCTCGCTACCCCGACAAACGTGGACAACCTCGAGAAGGTCGGGTTCTCCTCCCCAGAACTGGCGGTGGCCGGGCCAAACGATCTTGTGATCGCAATCGACGCCGCTGATGCCGCCGCAGTTAACGCCGCGTTCACCCACGTCGATGAGCTTCTGAAGGAGAAGGTCGATGAGACGGGCACTGCCGGCCGCGCCCGACCAGCAACCCTGGCGAACGCGCTCGACGTTCTCCCCGATGCGAACCTGGCACTGATTTCCGTCCCCGGCCGGTACGCGGCGCGGGAGGCACGGTCCGCACTTCGTCACGGGCTTCACGTGATGCTGTTCTCCGACAACGTCACGGTCGCAGATGAGATCGCGCTCAAGGACGAGGCAATTGCACGCGGCCTCCTTATGATGGGGCCTGACTGCGGAACAGCGATCATAAACGGCGTTCCGCTCGGGTTTGCCAACGCCGTCCGCCGTGGACCGATTGGAATCGTGGGGGCATCAGGAACCGGAATTCAGGAGATATCGTCTCTCATCCACCGTTACGGAAGCGGAATTTCGCAGGCGATCGGCACTGGCGGCCGCGACCTTTCCGCGGCAGTTGAGGGGCGGATGACCGCATTCGGGATTGATGCCCTCGCCGCTGATCCGGCGACACGGGTAATCGTTGTCGTTTCCAAGGCGCCGGCCCCGACCGTGGCCGATAAAATCGTGGCCGCGCTCGAACCCGTCGGGAAGCCAGTGGTCGTTCACTTCATTGGGGCGGACGAGCGCTCGGCGCGCGGGAACGTTACATTTGCCCCATCGCTTGCGGCCGCAGCACAAATCGCGTGCGCAGCAGCGGGAGTGACGATCTCGGAGGCCAACAGCGTGAGCGCCGCTCAACTCGACGAAATCGCCGCTTCCGAGACCGCCGCGATGCGCCCGGAGCAGACTCGTCTTGTCGGCCTGTTCTGCGGCGGAACCCTGTGTCAGGAAGCGTGGCACATCCTCACCAATGCGGGAATCCCCGTGTATTCAAACGTAGCGTTGGACCCG
>CAZILO010000080.1:0-1820 GCA_964540085.1 uncultured Thermotogae bacterium | reverse complement strand
CAGGGGTACACGCGCCAACGGGGGCTCCTCGAGGCGGCCGGGGCGGTCGTGATGGATTCCAACGAAGCCGCCGCCCGGTTGGCAGCGGAAATCGTCACCAGGAGGAACCGATGACCGATGTAAGCCACGTTCGCGAGTTATTCACAACCGAGTTGCGCGTCATCAACATGGGCCTGGCCGGGTTCGGAGAGACGCTGGAATCGTTGGGAACTCCAGTCGTGGTGATGGACTGGAAGCCGCCCGCCGGTGGCGATCCGGAGCTGATCGCGCTCATTGACCGGCTGCACGACGAAACCGGCGACCGCTGGCGCTCCGAGATCGAGGAAGCGAATCAAAAAGCAATCTCCCGCCTCCTCGCCGCCAAACCAGCCGTAACGGGAATTGGGATTGCACGCGACGTCGTCCCGGGAATGACCGAGAATACGATCCTCCACGCCGGTCCTCCGATCGAGTGGCCCCAGATGTGCGGGCCGATGCGCGGGGCGGTGATCGGCGGGCTGATCTACGAGGGATTGGCGAAGGACTCGAACGAAGCGGAACGGCTCGCTGCGTCGGGCGAAATCAGATTTGAACCGTGCCATCACCACAACGCAGTCGGGCCGATGGCCGGGGTGATGACCGCATCGATGCCGGTGTGGATCGTGGAAAACGAGACGTTCGGCAACCGCGCCTACTGCACTCTGAACGAGGGGTTAGGAAAGGTGTTGCGTTACGGCGCCTACTCAGAGGAGGTAATCGCCCGCCTCAACTGGATGCGCGATTTGCTCGCCCCACTCCTACAGGAAGCGATCACAGCCCACGGTCCGCTCGATCTCAAAACCCTGATCACTCAAGCACTACAGATGGGGGACGAAGGGCACAATAGAAACCGCGCCGGGACATCACTGTTCATCCGGGAGATCGCCCCGTACCTCGTGCGGTTGTCCGCGCCGCGGGACGAAATCGCCAAGGTGCTCGAGTTCCTCAACGGGAACGATCACTTCATGTTGAACCTGACGATGCCGGCGGGCAAGGCGTCGCTCGACGCAGCGGCGAACATCCCGGCCAGCTCGCTCGTCACCGTGATGGCGCGCAACGGGACCGAGTTCGGCATTCGCGTTTCCGGTACCGGAGATCGCTGGTTCACCGCCCCGGCCCCGATGGTCGATGGACTGTACCTGCCGGGGTTCACCGCCGCCGACGCCGCTCCCGACATCGGCGACTCGTCGATCACCGAAACCACCGGCTACGGCGGGTTCGCAATGGCTGCCGCTCCGGCGATCGTCCAATTTGTCGGCGGCACTCCACAGCGGGCAATCGAGTTCACGCAGCGGATGTACGCGATCACTATGGCCGAGAACAATGCCTATCAGATACCCGTCCTTGGCTTTCGCGGCACTCCGACCGGAATCGACGTTCTCAAAGTTGTGGAAACCGGGATCGTCCCGGCGATCAACACCGGGATCGCGCACAAGGAGCCGGGTATCGGGATGGTCGGTGCCGGACTCGTGACACCGCCGATTGCGTGTTTCCGCGCCGCGGCGCAGGCACTCGCTGAAACGCTAGAAAAGGAGGAACCATGAAGGTAATCGATCTGACAATCCCGCTCGGGATTGCAACTCCGCCGTGGCCGACCTACGAGCCGCTCCAGGTGAAGTATTTCAAGCGCCTCGCTCCCAACGGGGCGAACGGTCAGCTTGTCACCCATTCCAACCACGTGGGTACGCACCTCGACGGTGAGATCCACTTCTACACCCCGGGCAAGGACATCGCCTCGCTCGACTTCGACTTCCTCGCGCACGAGGGCGTGATCGTCGACCTCTCCGATGTCGTCGGCGACT
>CAZILO010000079.1:0-5645 GCA_964540085.1 uncultured Thermotogae bacterium | reverse complement strand
CCCGTGATCGTCCAAAATCGGGCGGGGCCCATAGCAATTACTCCGGTGACGACCTGCATCCCGTTCACCATGTACGTCAGCGGCAAAAACATCGCCAGTGTGCGCAGATAGCCGGGCATAAGCTCGACCGGGAAGTACACCCCGGAGAAGAACATCATCACCATCGCGAGAATGTTCGCGATGTGGCCGGCGCTCGCCGGACGGCGCACGAACAGGGCGATAATCGTCCCCAACGCCATCGATCCCACCGTTGCCGCGAGCACGAACACGGTGAACTGCCACCAGTTGACGGCGAACTGGAGGTGAAGCAGCCCAATTGCGGTGATGAGGGTGATCAAGCTGGCGATGTACGCCATCACCGCCCGCACGGTCCCGATCGCGACGAGGAGCATCGTTGGCCGCATCGGGGTGGCAACGAACCGGTCGAGCAGCCGGCGCTCCTTCATCATCGTCAAATGGCCGGAGATCCCGGTCAAACCGGCGGTGAGGATCGAAAATGCGATGATCCCGGGAACGACGAGGTTGAGCCATCCCCCCGGGTTCTTCCCCACAACTACCTTTTCCGCCTGTACGATTGGCGTCACGCGCTGGCGTGCCAAGTTGTACTGGGTGGTGATTCCGGCAGCGATTTGCATGAACTGGGGGTTATTCTGAACTTGAGTGGGGTTGTACACAAAATGGAGCACGTCACCATCGAGGTACAATCCGAAATCCGCTTGGTCTGTTTCCACCGCGTGAATGAGCGCAGATCGGTTCGGGTAGTCGATCACGCGCAGGTCGGACATCGGAGCAATGACCGCTTGCACCGTCGACGCGGCCGGACCGGCGATGACCATGCCCAACCGCGGGGTACTCGATCCTTTCATGAGAAACCCGAAGATGACGATGAACACGAGCGGGAAGATAAACATCAATATGAGCGCCTGTTTGTCGCGGGTGAACCGGGCTGCTTCCGTGCGGATGAGAGTGAAGAGGGCGGACATCACTGTACCCCCCACGAAATCCGCCGCGCCGCGATCAGGCTGCATATCCCGATCCAGGCAATTGGCACAGCGATGCTCGCTACCAGCGGCATTCCTTCTCCTCCCAGCCCTAAGCTCATTCGCAACCCGGCGGCGATGTAAGTAACTGGGTTGGCAAACACGACCACCTTGAGCGCGAGTGGCAGGTTCCCCACCGGGAAGAACAGCCCGCCGAGGAAGATCAACGGGATGTTAAGCAGGTTGCCGATCGCCATTCCGCCGTCGCCGGTCTTGGCCAACGCCGCAACGAGGAACCCGAACGCGAGAAACGTGAAGAACCCGAGGACGAGGAACAGGATCGCCCCCGGCCGCCCGAAGTTCACCTGCGCCCCCAGCCAGAACCGCCCGATTGTGTACAAGAGGGCGAACTGAAGGAGGCACAGCCCGAGCTGGCCGATGGAGAATCCCATGAGGTACCGCAATGGGGTAAACGGTGTGACAAAATAGCGCTGGAGGATGTGACGATCGCGTGAGTATAGAATCGTGCCCGGCACCCCGAACAGACCGCTCGTGAAAAACGCCATCAAGATGACGCCGGGAAGAAGGAACGACGCGTATGACACCGCGTGTTTGTTTTTGCCCGTCCACTCGGTCACCGGTTTCGTCTCATCGGACGGTACGTACCGCCCCGCCTTGATCAGGACCTCACGATCGATCCCGGAGATGACGCCGGCGATGATCCCCGCCGCCACTCGGGATGCCTCGCTACTGTTGTTGACGATCACCTTGATTGGCACCGGTGTCGGGTGTGGCGCGCGTAAATGGGACACCATCGCGCTGTTGAATCCTGGGGGAATAACGACCACCGCTGTGATCCGCTCTCGATTGAGGGCGGCATCGGCACGGGTGCGGAACGCCGCTGTGGTTTCTCCCGTGTGCGGACGCAGCAGCGTGAACAGCGGTTCCTGTCCGGACGGAGCCGTGCTCAGCGAATCAAATGTGCGCACGACGATCGCGGCAAAATCCGGCCCGGCGACGGTGGCATTCTCCTCGTTCACCACCGCGATCTTGAAATTCATTTTCCCTTGCTTGCCGGTGGACGAGAAGATGAGCGCCAGGATAACGAACAGAAACACGGGAAAGATGAGGAACCAGAATAACGTCACATGCTCCCGCAACGACACCGCGAGGTACGCGCGGGCGGAGGCGATAATCCCTTTCATAAACGACCTCCGTTCAAGTCTTTTCCACGTCCGCCTATCTGCAGCGATGGCATCGACGCCATGTTTACTCTCGCAATCTCCGCCCGGTGAGCGTCAGGAAGACGTCCTCCAGGTTCGGTTGGCGGATGACGAGGTTGTCCAACGTGATTCCGTGTTCCCCCGCCCACCCAAGTAGGTGCTGCAACGCGGGGACAAGATCGGTCACCTCAAGCGTAATCGTGCCCCCATCCTGACGCAGCCGGGAAAATCTGTTGGAAAGCGAATTGCGCGCTGCTGCCGGAACCTGATCAGCGGTGAACTCGACCATTGTTTCCTTGCCCAACCGAGCAGCAAGAGCGCGCGGCGTATCCGCGGCGATAATCTTACCGTGATCCATGATGCATACATAATCGGACAGAGATTCCGCCTCTTCCATGTAGTGAGTGGTGAGGACGATGGTCTTGTCACGCTCCTTAAGATCGGTGACGATCGACCAGATGTTGTGCCGTGCCTGCGGATCGAGCCCGGTCGTCGGCTCGTCCAAAAACAGGAGATCGGGATCGTTGACCAGCGCCACTCCTAACGCGAGCCGCTGGCGCTGCCCGCCGGACAGGTTCTTCACCAGTGCATTCCGCTTTTCCGTGAGGGAGACGAGTGCGAGGATATCCCGCGTTGCGTACGCGTGTGCGAAGAACGAAGCGAACAACTCGACCGTCTCGTGCACTTTGAGGTAGGGTTCAAAGTTTGCCTCTTGGAGGAGAACCCCTATTCGTTCCTTGACACGGCGATCAATTCGCCGCACCCGCTCCCCAAAAATCTCGATCTCTCCGGAATCGGGCGGGCGCAACCCCTCGAGGATCTCCAATGTCGTCGTTTTTCCCGCCCCGTTCGGCCCAAGGATGGTAAATACCGTTCCCCGCGACACGGAAAACGAAATCCCGTCGACTGCGCGGATGTCGCCGTAGTGTTTGGTTAGTTCGCTTACCTGGAGTAGCGTCCCATTAATGCCTGCCATGTTATGATGGTAGCCCATCACAGCCCAAGCGGCAAACCCTGAGACGGTCCCGCTTCTGCGCATTTGGGATAAACGCTCAATTAAGCAAGCGCTCTGTCCTGTCTTGCACGCGTTATGCAATCAACTCCGATCACAGTCATGACGTGATGGCGGGATTAGCAGAGTCAGTACAGTCAGCATGCTGCCGATGCTTTGCCGTGCCGACGTTGAAACTCGACATATTTGTGAACTCCGGATTTGGGCCTCCGTTCTTCAATACATTCGGTTGTCCTCCACCGCGCTGTGAGTATATACTTACTCCCGCAACGGACCGGAATTGGCCCGTTTTTGTTCGCCTCGCGATGACTAGGCGGAGGCGCTGATTAGTCGGTGTAATTCCCTGTCAGAGAGGAGGAGCTTTGTCATACGTTGATTCGCTGGTATTGGCGTTAACGATAATTCTGACCCTTGGTGCCGCGGCATTCCTCCTGGGACGGAAGACTGGAGTATCCGTAGTTCCGATTCTCATTGTACTTGGTATCCTCTTCGGTCCGGTGGCAGGGCTTATTAACCGCGAACTTGCACATCACCTGTTTGCTTACGTGCGCGTGTTTGGGTTGGTCATTATTCTGTTTGCCGAAGGACATAATTTGAAGTGGCCGCTCGTGCGCAAGTATATCGCAACGATCGGTGTACTGGATACGTTTGGGCTCATACTGACAGCGTTTATTGCCGCATTCTTTTTCTCGTATTTATTTCATGTTCCATTTCTTGCCGGGTTCCTATTCGGTGCGATCATCGCCGCCACTGATCCTGCGACACTAATTCCGTTATTTAAACAACATCACGTCCGGGAGGATATGCGGGTTATTCTGGTCACCGAGTCAATATTCAACGATCCGTTAGGAATTGTGCTCACGCTTGTTGCAGTGGCATTGATCGTGCCGGAGGCGCCACGGGTCAAAATGGTAGAAGCAATTGCGCACTTTACCACGCTCTATCCTGCAGCAATAATTTATTTTCTTTATGTTATGTTTATCTCGATTGTCATCGGCCTTGCAATCGGCATCGTCGGTTACCGGCTGATGGAGGTCTTGAGGATACGGCAATATCCCGAGGTTTATGCACTCGGTCTTGCTTTCGGAGGTTTTTTCATCGGTGAATGGGCTAGTGCATCGGGTTATTTGGTGGCGGTGGTTATCGGAATGTTCCTGGGGAATACCAACGTGATTTTCGGGAAATTCAAGCCGACGGAAGAGGTCAAAGCAGCGATCCGTGATGAAGTCCACTTTAATGAAATCCTCTCCAATTTTGCTACCATCATGATTTTTACATTGCTGGGCGCAAGCCTGGACCTCAATCTGTTGGCAGCGCACGGACTGGTGGACATCGCGATTGCGTTACTTGTGATCATAGTTGCTCGTCCAATCGCCGCACTATTGATAAAACCGGTTGGGAAATGGAAGTGGGGGGAATACCTGTTTTTATCCCTTGAAGGACCACGGGGAGTGGTGCCCGCCGCTCTCGCCAGTCTGCCACTAACGTTGGGAAAAACCTACCACAATCCACAGTTAATCGCATGGGGAGAAATGATTCTCACCGCCACTGTCATGACGATTCTCTTTTCAGTTATCATCGAGACGATGTGGGTAAAGGCCCTAAACAAAAAACTGCTATCCCCAACTGAGAAGTAGTTTGGCTATTGTGCTACCAATCAACGAAGCAGGCTGGCAACATCGATAGGCCAAGATTTTAGGGCCGACTGGGGCGGAGATTGCCTTTAATGCGGTCGCGGCCCTAAACTTCATGATGTGGACACCGAAGTAATTTGTTCATCCCAGAAGGGCATTGCATTTACCGGAACGATGAGCATGTTCTTGGCTCTCCCAGCCGGAGGTATCGACGACGAACAGGTGTGGGGCAATTGAAAGCTTCCATTCTCGTTCTGTATCCGATAAATCCGTATAACTCTTGACAAAGATGGAAGAAATCAATATACTGAAGTCGTATTTTTGGGCTGATGGGTTCGGAAAAAGGCTACTCTGTCGTGAGGCAGGGGCGCAAAGCTGTAGTCTCTTCGAGACGGGGCAGTTGCCCGAATCGGGGAGGGACAGTGGCTGTAGTGGTGTTGGGCAGAAATACCAGAAATAACCAAGGTAGTTTGTGATGACGCTCTTCGTTGCTCGAAGGGCGTTTTGTTTTGTCACTGGTGCCGCGGCTGCTGAAGGGGCGTGATATCGCAGTAAGGCAGGAGGGCGTGCATGCTAAAGAGGATCTGTTATGGAGCTTTATTCCTGGCGGTGGTTGTAAGCATCGGAGGGTGGGCGACGTTTGCACAGATCTCCGGTCGGTTCGGTCTGGATCTCGTCGCCCGGCGGATTCCGACAACGTTGACCGGTGAGATAAAGCTCAATACCCCGAGTGAATTCACGATGCTCGAATTTGCCATCGCTTCAAATCTCATAGCGCATTCAAGTTTTGGTCTAA
>CAZILO010000078.1:0-5702 GCA_964540085.1 uncultured Thermotogae bacterium | reverse complement strand
CGCAGTGATCTGGTAGTCGGGGATAGCCCCGCTCACCGCTCCATCGATCAAAAACTCAAGCTCTTCCCGGGAGAGCCTTCCTCCATCGCGCTTTTTTCTTATCAGTTCGACCGTGTTCATAACATTCATTCTACCCCAATGGTGACAGAGCGCAACTGAACCGGTATACTCTTTATGGAGGTGCTAAGATGGCAAGTTTCCCCAGATTTTTATTCCGCGTGAAGGATCGGTATATCGAGGAAGAGGCGAAAAAGATGGTGGAGGCGTTTGGGATCAAGGATATCGAGATCCGCCGTGATGACACGATCAAGGACGCGTGGCTCGAGGACAACGTCGCCCTCAAGACAACCTACGGCCTGGATGACATCCGCGCGTACCTGGAAAACATCATCGGACGTAAGTAGAAAAGCAAGGATCCCACCAGTTTTAATTCAATTTGGCGCGCAGGCGAGACGAGGTGTAATCAATTAGCATTACAGTGATTGCAATAAGAAGCATCATCATCCCAGCATTGCTGTAGTCCCAAATTCGCATGTACTGGATTAACATCTGTCCAATGCCGCCGCCGCCGACAAGCCCGATCACCGTGGACATGCGGACGTTGATGTCCCACTGATACAGGGTGAATGACAGGTACGGGTTGATGATCTGGGGAACAATCCCATACAGGATCACCTGCAACCTGTTTGCCCCGGTGGCGCGGATTGCCTCCGGTGGGCCGGGGTCGATTGACTCTAGCCGCTCGGAGTAGAGCTTGGTCAAATTCGCCGTTGCCTGCACAAACAAGGCGAGCATCCCGGGAAATGGACCGGCGCGCACCCACACGATGAATACGATTGCCCAGATGATCGCGTCGATCGAGCGCATGATGTCAGCCGCGGTGCGGACGATTATGTAGACCGTTCGGCCGACGAGGCCACGGGCCAGATTCCGCGCGGCAAGAAAGCTGAGCGGCACGGCAACGGCAATTGCAAATAGGGTCGCCATCACGGCCATGAAAATAGTGACAATCAGCAGGCGTAGTCCATCCCCGAGTAGACCCCAGTTCGGGTGCACTAGCTTATCCCACAAGACGGCCGTCCCAGCTGCCTTGGTGAACAGTGCCGGCAAATTAACCTGGGTAACGAACGAAGCGGCGGCAAAAGAAACGATCACTATAAGGACCACACTGATCGACCAGCTGCGGGTGTACCATGGGCGTGGCGCCTCGCCAAGTTTATTTGCCTTCACGGCTTTAACCCCACTTATCCTCTCATGCCACGGGAGCACATCGCTCCGCCACAAAAGGTGTAGGGAGAAGAGTGGTGACAGGTGCCACAGGAGGTAACGGAGAACATGGCGTCCGAGATTATCATCTCCAATCGAGGCAAGCTTAATCCCGAGGAAGTGCATCCCAAGTGACGCCCCGAAATTCTCCCATAAAGCCGTTGCCTCCACTACCCCGACAAGCATCATCCACCAGGGAAGGAGGGCAAAGCTTTTCACGTGGTAAAAGATGACATTTATGACGTACGATGACATTATCCACAAGTAAGCAAGAAAGATAAGATCAGTCCCTACAACAAGGGATCGCCGGCGTAGGGCGGCGATCCCCTTGACGAATTCCTGGAAGAACCGTGGCTTGTCGCTCATGAATCCGGCATAGTAGCGTTCCTTCATCACACGATCTTCTCCCGTACTCGACCACTGATATAATCGAGTGCCCATACAACTACGGCAATGGTAACCACCACTGCCCCTACTTGGTTCCATGCGTCCGGGAGATAGCCTACCTGGCTCTTATAGTAAAACATCATTCGCCCAAGTCCGCCGCCGCCGACAAGCGCAATTACCGTGGCCATGCGCACGTTGATGTCCCAGCGGTACAGGGTGAATGCGAGATAAGACGGGATGATCTGCGGGACAACACCGTACAGGATCACTTGCCATCTTCGCGCGCCAGTGGCGGCAATCGCCTCGAGCGGCCCGGGGTCAACCCCCTCTACCTGCTCGGAATAGAGCTTGCCTAACGCGGCAATCGTGTGCGTGGCAAGGGCGAGCACCCCAGCGAATGGCCCGAATCCCACCCATACAGCGAATATTGTGCCCCACAGTAACGCCTCCACGGAACGAACTATGTTGAAGAATCCACGCACCGCCGTGAAGATGAGCCATCCCAATGGGTTGATTCCCATGATGTTGCGTGCCCCTAAGAAGCTCAATGGAAAGGCAAGTGCAGCTCCCACCGCGCTGGCAAGCATGGCCATGAAGATCGTCTCGATCATTCCTCCAACGATCGATTGCTGGAGAACCGGGTCAGGGTGGATCAAGTGGGTGAAGTGGGGAGAGAGAAGCTCTTCCCACAGGTAGATGCTCGCACCAGCGCGACTGAACATGGTGTGCAGGTCGATCTGGGTGACCAACCATCCGACCCACAGCGTCACGCCGATGAGTACAATGCTCATTACGCCTCGGTTTGTCTTGTACCACGGCCGCGCCGGAACGGTAGGCATTTGGTCCTTGATCTCCTTCACGATGAACATCTGCGTCCCGGTGAGGCGGTCGTGGAGGAGGTGATTTCGTTGTACGCTACTCCAAATTGTGACTGGGAACGCAATCAGGCTGAGATGCCACGCCAAGTAGCGCGCCCATCGCTGCCGCAGGGAGGGAAGCTCGTAAGATTCCGTTAATAACCGCAGCCCGAACATGCTCAACCCGATTGAATGGCCGAACGCGTGGCTGACGGCAGCGAGTTCAAGGGTACCGATGACGACGATCGGCCACCCCCACAGGGGTACGGTCAGCCGCCCGTAATAGTGGATGTTTGTGTACCAGTAGTAATTGAGGAGGTAGACAATTCCGTAGGCGACATACCCCCACGATGCCCAATCGAGAAACAGTGCGAATAACCGGGGCTTAAGTGCCGACCACCGGCTTAGGATTCTAGCGGACTTCGACTTGCTCAGCCTCGTCGCCATAGATCTCCTTGAACCGTTTCTCGTCGATCTCATTGGGCAACCCCTCGAACACGATCTTTCCGGCCTTGAGCGCGAGGATGCGGGTCCCGTAGCGGCGGGCGAGTGACAGGAAGTGTAAGCTGGCAATCACCGTTACTCCGTCCTCTTGATTCATCTGCTCAAGGTACTTCATCACCGAATGAGAGGTGGCGGGGTCGAGTGCGGACACAGGCTCATCGGCCATGAGGAGCTCCGGCTCCTGCATCAATGCACGGGCAATCCCGACGCGTTGCTGTTGCCCGCCGGAAAGCTCGTCAGCCCGCTTGTACGCCTGATCCCTGATCCCCACGCGCTCTAGATTCCTGAGTGCCATCTCTATATCTTCCCGGGGGAAGCGGTGGACCGCTGACAGCCACGGATTGGCATACCCAAGCCGCCCGGCGAGGACGTTGGTGAGCACGGAGGACCGCCTGACGAGGTTGAAATGCTGATAGATCATCCCCATCTTACGGCGCAGACGGCGCAGTTCTGCCCCGGATGCAGCGGTGACGTCAACCCCGTTGAAGTACACTTTTCCTGACGTCGGCTCGACAAGCCGGTTGATACAACGGAGGAGGGTTGACTTTCCCGAGCCGGAAAGGCCGATGACAACGAGGAATTCGCTTTTCTTCACCGAAAAGCTAACATCGTCAAGGGCAAGGACATCCCCCCGTTCGTAGATCTTTGTCAGGTGTTTCACTATCAGTTGGTCGGCCATGCCTCGCCTGACCTATAAAAGATGGGAGGGGAAACTCTCCCCTCCCACACAACCATACCCTATGCTCGTGATCCGCACACCTTCCTATCGTTTCGGAATTGGTTTTCCGAGAAGCTCACGGTAACCGTCGTAATAGGAGTCGTCGATTTTTTGCACACCGTTCCACTCGTAGAACTGTGGATTGCCCCACAGTGCCTTCATCTTCGGATCCTGGAACTGTGCTTCAATAGCAGCCACGATCTTGTCCTGCAAGTCCTTCGGGAAGTTCGGGCCGAACGCGATGCAGTCGTTCGGCACTGGACCGATGGTGGCAAGGACGCCAATCTCGGTAAGGACTTTATCCTCGCCGTAGGTCTTGAACGTGGGTTCACGTAGGTCAACGCACTTCCCGCGCAGGCCGGGGCGGAACAACTTATTGTTGTACCGATCCCAGATCCACATCTCGGGGTCGTCGCCATACTTCCACTGCAGGCTGCAGCCGGCGGGCGGAATCGGCGGGGAGCCGTAACCAGTGGCGAAGTCACCCTGATGACGCAATAAAGCGACCATTGAGTTTACATGGCCACCGCTCTCCACGATGTGGTTCTGATCAAAGGTCAATCCCAGCTTCTTGAACAGCAGGCTGGGAAGTACGTATCCGGAGGTAGACCCAGGGTCATTGTAGATCCACACCTTCCCGGCTAGATCCTTCACCGATTTGATCCCAGAATTACGCCAGTAGTAGATGCTCGAGAAATAGTACGAGTTTCCGTACCTGACCGCAGCAAGTCGAGGCGTGACGTTTCCCTTCGTGCGGTCGTAGATACCAAGATACATATTGGTCGTCGGTACCCCGAACGTGTCCCCGTCAGACGCGGCGAACGCCTCAATCATTGCGGCGTAATCAGCTTGGAGCACCGGCTTGATGTACAACCCGGTCCTATTGTACAGGTCCTCTGCGAGTTGTGCCCCGATTTTCACTGCTGCTGCTCCGTTTGTGGACGGCGGAAGGAGCATGTAAATCGGGTGATCCTTTGTCCCCACTTGTTGACCGGAGACAGCCACGACGGCCAGCCCTAATAGTGCCACTGCGACCACCGTCACCACCAACCACCTTAAACTACGGTGTTGCATAGTGCACCCCCTTATTGGTTTGATGGCTTTATCATAGAGGGTGATGCCTGGGAAGTCAACTGTGGGCTAACCCGGTTATGTCTCAATTTTTTGGCGCTTCTTTGCCTTGTTCCCGTGTTTCTCGACGATGCTTACGAAGAACAAAGAGCCCCGTAGCAAACCGTAGGGCATGAAGAAGCAAAAAACTAAAGGATTAAGCGGGGTTGGCCCTCATGCTGCAATTTGATGCGCTGCGTTATCACTCAGAAGCAACGTTGCACATGTGGCTTGCCCCGTGAAACCTTGTTTCTGGGGTACGCCCGTACGAACGGCGATCTGGTTCGCCTGCGGCAAATCTCTATTCCCCATTCCGGTTTCGGTTGATTTGTTCGCGATAATCTGTCGCATATAATCTTATTTGTGGATTTTATCAATTTGGCAATTACCTATTTGGCCCGGTTCGGCTATCCGATCATTCTTGTTGGTGTGATGCTGGAAGATGCAGGGATACCGATTCCTGGAGAGACGACCCTCCTTGTTGCCGGATTCCTCGTTTCCCAAGGCCACCTCAATCTGGTACTGGTGATGGTGATCGGAGCGGTGGGTGCGGTTCTCGGGGATAACATCGGTTACCTCTTGGGGAGAAAGTTTGGTCGTCCGTTTTTAGAACGTTATGGGCGGTTTGTCCTTATTAACGCACGCAAATTGGCACTTGCTGAGGTGTTCTTCGCCCGGCATGGTGATAAAACGGTCTTCTTTGCCCGGTTTGTCTCCGGGCTCCGGGAGCTCGCGGCATGGCTGGCAGGGATCTCGCGGATGGAGTGGCGGAAGTTCTTTATTTATAACGCTTCCGGAGCGGTGGTGTGGGCATCGGTCATTCCGTCGCTTGGCTATCTGAGTGGACTTTTTCTCCAGGG
>CAZILO010000077.1:0-5709 GCA_964540085.1 uncultured Thermotogae bacterium | reverse complement strand
CACGTTCACCCCAGCAGCACGCATCCGGGCGATCGGAGCGACGCCGCTTCCCAGTTTGGCATTGCTCTTCGGACAATGGGCAACACTGACGTCGTGCTCCGCCAGGACCGCGATATCGCTCGGAGTAACGTGCACGCAGTGGGCAGCAATCGTGGGGACAGAGAACACATCCCATGTCGCGAGAAGCTCCACCGGGCTCATCCGGTGTCGGACATAACAGTCCGCCACTTCGGTACGCGTCTCCGCGAGGTGCGTGTGGATCGGGACACTGTACCGACGGGCGAGCGCGATCGCACGCTGCCACACACTTTTACCGCAGGTGTACGGCGCATGCGGTGCCACTGCTGTCGTTATCCGGCCATCACCAGCGCCGTTCCACGCGGTAATCGCATCCTCGGCGCGAGCAAGCTCGGATTTCCCATGTTTGTCAAGTCGCGAGGCAATTATCCCATACGCGAGCATGGCACGCATCCCCGATTCCAAGACCGCTTTCCCGATCGCATCGACGTGAAAATACATGTCGGAACACGCAGTCGTGCCGCTGCGGATCATCTCCATCAATCCGAGGAGCGCTCCCCAATACGCGTCGTCCGCTGTCAACCGCTTTTCCGCCGGCCACAGCTTCTCGGTAAGCCACTGAGTGAGGGGGAGGTCATCGGCCAACCCCCGGAACAGTACCATCGGCAAGTGGGTATGAGTATTGACAAATCCTGGGATCGCGAGTTTCCCGTTGCCATCGATGCACGTGTCCTGCGGACGTGCCGGCAGCGGTGAATCGCTGATGGTTGTAATCGTGTTGCCTTCAATACGAATGTCGACGCGCTTTACCACGAAAGGGTCCCCGAGCGCCGCGGTTATCCCTGTGAAAACTATTCCCATTGCCCCTTCTTCTTCTATTCTTTTCCTTGGAATTATAGTCCACGGCCCCGGCCGCCGCAACAGTGAAGTTGCCCCACTACGGTAATTGGAACTATTATGAATGCACGATGGCACGCGACGGAGTAAATCGGGGCAAGCACGGCGAAGAGACCGCCCGCCGCTACCTCCGCGATCGCGGATACTTTATTGTGGCGCGCAATTGGCGGTGTCGATTCGGGGAGATCGATCTCATCGCCCGGGATGGGGATACGCTGGCATTCATCGAGGTTAAAACGCGGACCGGTACCGGGTTCGGCGGGGCAGAGGGTGCAGTAACACCGTGGAAACGGGCGCGATTGATCGCCGCCGCGCGGTGCTATCTGGGGGCAACTGAAACTGAACTCGCCGCGCGGTTCGATGTGGTAACAATTACGTCCGGACAAATTAAGCTATACAAGGATGCATTCCAAGTTGAGTAGACATGTTTTCTAGACTGTTGTCCGCGGTAATCACCGGGATAGATGCAGCTCCGGTGGAGGTGCAATGCGACGTTGCCGGCGGGCTGCCCGCGTTTCAGATCGTCGGGTTGCCCGAAAAAGAAGTCACGGAAAGCCGTGAGCGCATCAGAAGCGCGATCAAAAACTCGGGCTATTCGTTCCCGGCGCGGCGGATCACCGCCAACCTTGCTCCTGCCGATCTGCGCAAAGAGGGAGTGGGATTTGACCTTCCAATCGCCATCGCGATCCTAATCGCCGCCGGCGATCTTCCGCCACCGCGCGCCCGTTACCTGCTGGTAGGGGAACTCGCCTTGAACGGCGAAGTACACCGCATGCGGGGTGTGCTTCCGATTGCCCTCGCCGCCGCGGGATTAGAGGTAGACGGAATGATCGTTCCCGCGGACAACGCTGTTGAGGCAGCATTGGTGGATCACGTCCCCGTCTACCCAGTGCGGACATTGGCGGAAGCAGCAGCATTTTTAAGCGGCACGCGAGAAATCGCTCAATTTACCGTCGACGAGGCGGAATTGATGGCGCACGACGGTGCAACTGCGGCAGTTGATCTCGGTGAAGTCAAGGGGCAGGAACAGGCAAAACGGGCGTTAGAGATCGCAGCCGCTGGCGGCCACAACCTGATCATGATCGGGCCACCCGGCGCGGGGAAAAGCTTGCTTGCCCGTTGTCTGCCCGGCATCCTTCCCCCGTTGTCATTCCCGGAGGCAATCGAGGTAACGCGAATTTATTCAATCGCTGGCTTGCTCGATCCGAAAACCCCGCTCATTACTACACGCCCGTTCCGCGCCCCGCACCACACAATCTCCTACGCGGGAATGGTCGGGGGCGGGCACGGCATTCCCGGCCCCGGGGAGATCACCCTCGCCCACCACGGCGTCCTGTTTCTCGATGAGCTGCCCGAGTTCGACCGCCGCGTGTTGGAGACCCTGCGCCAGCCGCTAGAAGACAGATCGGTGTTGATATCCCGCGCCGGAATCGCGGTCCGTTATCCGTCCAACTTTACGCTGGTCGGGGCGATGAATCCATGTCCATGCGGTCACCTTGGGGATCCGGTTCACCCGTGCACATGCACCTTACACGAGATTCGGAGATACCGTAAGCGGCTGTCCGGCCCGTTTCTTGATCGCATCGATCTGTTCGTGCAGGTGCCCCGCCTCACCCGCGAGGAACTCGTATCCCGGCCGCGCGGTGAACAATCCGCCACGGTGCGAGCTAGAGTGATTGCTGCGCGGCGGATACAATGGGAGCGGATGCGGGAAAGTGACGGCAGCTCCAATTCCCAACTTACCCCGAATGAGATCGCGAGGTACTGTATGCTTAACAAAGACGCAAAACGGCTTCTCGAGATGGCAATCGATCGGTTCGGGCTGAGCGCACGTGCGTATACACGTGTCCTCAAAGTGGCGCGGACGATCGCCGACCTCGACGGTGGCACTGAGATCAGCGAGCCGCATCTCGCGGAGGCAATTCAGTACCGTGCAATCGATGAAGATCTGCCCTAAAGTGGAGGAGGAAAGATGAAAAAAGTCTTGGCGCTATCTGTAATGATCATCATATTGGCAACAGTGGCAACGTACGCCACGACGTTCCCGGTGCACGTGACCAAAATAACAGT
The DNA here is from genome assembly GCA_964540085.1 of uncultured Thermotogae bacterium. Lineage (GTDB taxonomy): Bacteria > Bipolaricaulota > Bipolaricaulia > UBA7950 > UBA9294 > S016-54. The sequence goes on along the minus strand of CAZILO010000077.1, from coordinate 2,724 downwards.
GCACGGAAACGTGCGTATTTCCACCCTGGACATTATGGCGGTGATCCCGTTCCACGTCGGCGACACCATCACCGCCAGCCAATTAAAGCAGGCGTCGCAGAAGATCTACGACCTCGGATGGTTCAGCGAAGTTGTTCCATCCGTCACCGACAACGGTGAGGTCACATTTAACGTCAAAGAAAATCCGGTGATAAAAAAAATCGAGATCACCGGAAACATCAACAAGGAATCATTTGGTATTTTCGGGATAACCCTGTTCCGCACTCCGATTATGCCCACAGATAAAATCCGCCAGATACTGCGCGATCACGGAGTGCGAGACGGCAAGGTACTGAACAACAATGACCTCAAATCAGGGTTGCAAGCGGTGATTGACGAGTACGACAAAAAAGGTTACGCCCTTATCGGAATCGGAAAGGTTATACCCGGCACGACACTGCAGATTCAGATCCTCGAAGGAAAAGTGGAACGCAACGAGGTGACTGGGGTGTCTCCAACCCTAGTCAAGCTGGCGCAGCAACTGATCAATGTCCCCCTTAATCAACCGGTGAAAAAAGCGCAGCTGCAGACCGCTGTATCCCGCCTTCATTCCTCCGTTTATTTCAGCGGTGTCAAGGTGAGTACCAAACCCGGCACCACCCCGGACACAGTCGTTTTGGTATGGAATCTCACCGAACGCACCCTGATCACCGCACCGGTAACCATCACCGGAATCGACCTCACTGGGGTACACGTATTTCCCGCTGCGATGGCCATGGCTACATTGCAGCCAATCCCGGAACAAGGAGAACGGGTCGATAATTACAAACTGCTCACCATCCTTAAAGGGCTGTACGATTTGTACTACCGCAATGGATATGTCATGGTGCGGTTCAAAGTTGGTGAAGTGAAAAACGGACGGCTACAGGTGGCGGTTGAAGAGGGGAAAATCGGTGCGATCGACGTTTCCGGCAACGAACGCACTCAAACCTACGTGATCAAAAAAGCGCTGGGGATAATACCGGGGGAAATCTTCAATAACGGCAAACTCGCCGTCGCTTATCAACAGTTGATGTCCCTCGGTTACTTCAAAACGGTGAATATTGATCCGCAATGGGCTGACGATCATGTAAAACTGCTTGTGAGCGTTGTCGCGGCGAAGAATCTGGGGGGCATTAACGGATCACTCGCGTTTTCCCCGGAAAGCGGCGGACTGGTAGGCAAACTCAACCTCCATCAGAAGGATCTGTTCGGCACGGGCCAGGATCTCTCACTGTCATACAGCCGTGGTCTGATCGCGGACAAAAGTACTACATGGGATCTAGGGTATAGCACAATCGCATTCTTCCGCGCGTTTAACCGGGTCGGGTTTGACTTGTACCGCAAGAGCAACGAGAAAAAACAGAACGATACGACGAAAACGTTCATCACCTTGGGGGGAAAGGCGTCGATAAGTTATCCGTGGGCCAATTACACCGATCTCAACCTGTCCTATACCCATGAGACCGTGCACGAAGTAGGGAGCACTGCATGGACCCCCATTGATGCGATAACGATCGGATTCAGCTATGACGACGTTAATAACCCGCGGTTCCCGAGTTCTGGAGACCGCCGCAACGTGTCGCTGGAGCAGGCAGGAGGGTTCGCTCCGGGAGAGGAATTCACCAAGATCGATCTGACATGGGCTCACTTCACGCCGATCCGGATCGTGCTCCCATTCTTGGCCGACCGCGACCAGACGGTGGCGTTCCGATTTGGGCTTGGATGGGGATATAATCTGCCGACATCGCAGTCATATACCCTCGGCGGTGCTGACACGGTGCGCGGGCTGGAGAAAACCACCGTCACACGGTTGGCGTACACCAACCTGGAATACCGGGTAAAACTGGTGGAAGGCCTGAATACGACGCTGTTTTGGGATAGCGGGGTAAATTTAGGTGACGTCAGTACAACCGGAATAAAGAGCGCATGCGGAATCGAATTCGGAATTGAAGCGGCGGGGATGTACGTCCGATTGGACGTGGCATGGCCTATCGGCACGAATATGAGCATCGTTCCCCACTTCGATTTCGGCTTCTCCCCCATGTTCTAATGGCATTAACCCGGGAAGTTGTACTATAATTCGAGGCACGTTTTAAAAAGGAGGAAGTTATGTCCAAGGGAAGTTTGACCGTAGCGATCATCGCACTGATTGTCGCCATAGTGGCGATAGTGTTACCGTTTGTCATGCCGGCTGGTGTGACCAAAACCGACTTTAACGCACTTAAAACGCAGGTGGCCAACCTGCAAACGCAGGCAAAGGCGGCAAAGCCGCTCAATATCGCGTATCTGAACGCCCAGAGCGCATTCACCGTGTTCACCAACGCCGTGAATGATCTGCGCCAGAAAGCGCTTGCCAAACAGAAGGCAATCGCCGCGCTACAACAGGAATTTACGCAAAACAAGATCTCCAAAGATGCCTACCAAACTAAGTATCAGCAGCTGGAAGTAGAGCTCCTTCAGGCACAGATCAACATCGATATCGGAGTGATCAACAAGATGATCGCCGCATCCGGGTTTTCCAACATGCAACCCGATCTGCAGCGGCTGAAGGATCAAACACAGCCGATCGTCGATGAAATGAACAAACTCGTGCAAACAGTGCAAACCGGCGTTGTCAACCAACAAGAATTTCAAGCGCAGTACGCCGAAGTTAAGAACGCGTATACGCAGCTTGACCAACTCCTCACGCAAGCGGCGATGTCA
>CAZILO010000076.1:0-5710 GCA_964540085.1 uncultured Thermotogae bacterium | reverse complement strand
GCTACCGTCATCTTTAAGATTTGGTTGGGCTGTAGAATAAACGCCAAGAATTTCCAAGCCGCCCCAGGATGCTTGGAACTGCTCGTTATCGCCCATGCCCATGAACCCATTCCGGTGGCAGCGCGGCATCCTGCGCCTAGCTTAGGCATAGGAAGAAGGACAAGATCATCTCCGAGCCCTTTCTTGTGTGGATCCCACATCCAGTGCCCAACCCATGCTAACGCCGCGGTTTTCTTACCGTAGAAAGAGTCATCACCGGCTGAGGCTGGCACTACCCATCCTTTCTTTATCCAGTGTTGGAAAAGGGTCATCGCAAGGACCGAAGAAATTCCGTCGAGCGTCCCTTCCGCCTTCCAGGTCGTCCGATTGATCAGGTCACCACTGAACGCTTGCAGAATGGGCGAAAAACCGTACGTAAACCATTCCCCCGCTCCGTAGTTAAGTTTCAGATCCAACGGCCACTTGACTTCTGGGAGGGCCGCTAGCTTCGCGAGGGCATCCTCAAACTCGTTAAGGGTCCACGCATCATTCACGCTGGTGGGAATACGAATACCGGCTTCCTTCAAGTATTTGCGGTTACCCCAAATGGCAAGCCCGGAGTCAAAGACACCAAGCGCATAAAGTTTGCCATCCGGTGGATACGTGCCCTGAGCAATAATTGAGGGAAGAAAATCGCTTCGGAGTTGTGGTGTGACATACTCATCAAGTGGATGCAACCACCCGTTCCAAACAAAGTTGGCCATGGTCGGTCCATCGAGGTCGAGCAGATCTGGTAGCTTACCAGCCAAGCCAGCGGCCCGTACTTGGTCCGTGTAGTTGGCTTCAGGGATAAGCACCAGCTTAACGGCAACTTCGTTCTGCGAAGCATTGAACTCAGCGACTTGCGCTTTCATGACCGCCAGCTCTTCCGGTTTGCCTGTATGCCACCATACTGTGATTTGGGTAGGTGATTGCGCATACAGTACACCCCCTGCCCATACCGCCAGTCCAAGGATCAACAACATCACTGCTATTTTACGCATAGTTTCCTCCTTGTTTTGTAATACATGTTTTGTTCTACTCCTCACCATTTCTTAATCTGTTCCAATACATCACCTCCCTATACGAGTTAACGATTGCTCCCTCGCTGTATATTGCTTATTGGGGCAACGGAACCTCTGATTTGCAGCTTGACCGTGATCCTCCTATCCACGTTTTCGGGACGATACGGATGGGGAATAGATGTGTACTCCATGAGCAATTGCACTGCTTCGTGACCAATCCGATATGGATCCTGCGCTACCGTAGTAAGTGGTGGGTCAAACGCAGCTGCCCATTCGAAATCATCAAATCCGACAACTGATACATCTTGTGGGCAGCTTAACCCCTGCTCATGAATCGCCATCATCACACCGATCGTCATCAAGTTGTTGGTGGCGAACACCGCAGTTGGCCGATCGGGGCGTATGAGAAGGGCACGACACACCTCCCTTGCTGCAGCGACTTGAGAGTGCCCATAGACGAGTAGAGATGGATCCAGTTGAATTTCTGCCTCGGCGAGAGCGCGTTTATACCCTTGCAGTCGTTCGGTGGTCGTGGAGACATGAGGAAGTCCAAGGACGATGCCAATCCGTCGGTGCCCTTTTTCAATCAGATACTGCGTCGCGCGATACGCCCCTTCTTCGTTCTCCGATAGAACAACCGGGGCTTCGATCCCTTCCAACTTTCTATCGATAAACACAATCTGCATTCCACGTGTGATAAGATCGCGGATCAATTCGTCGTTTTTCCCAGTTGGTGCGAGGATCATCCCGTCCACGCGCTTGCGCGACAGAAGCTGAAGGTAGACGAGTTCGTTTTCCAGCTTCTCGCTCGTATTACAGATGAGAAGTGAGTACCCGTTCTCCCTCGCGCAGTCCTCAGCTCCACGAATCAACGTGGCGAAAAACGGGTTACTGATATCGGAGACAACTGCCCCAATGACATGGGTGGTGCGGGTGCGAAGTGACTGTGCAACCGCATTGGGGTGAAAATTGAGGGATTCCATGGCCACGCGCACACGTTCCGCTGTGGCCGGAGCTACGTTTCGCGTCCCATTGATGACATACGAGACGGTGGCCACTGATACTCCCGCTTGTTTTGCTACATCTTTTATCGTTGCCATCCAGCCATCTTTCTAAACGTTTAGTCTAACCGTTTAGAAAGATACCACGATTCCCCCCTGTTGTCAAGAGCGATGGCCGAAATCTCCATATAACCGCTATTTATCCGCCTGAACGCCTAATGTAGGCTGGCACCCGTGCCCCAGTACGGTACAATGAACCCCATCATGTACTACTACATCGAGACAGACGGCAGGGTGTATCTGGTACGCCGAGAGAAAGGACTTGACCTGCCTACCGCAGCGGAGATTCCATTTCCCATCACTGCGGTTGCTCCACTTGCAACGGACACTCCCGTGATATTCGCCACTCCCCAGCTTCCCCGGTTTCCACGCGAATGGCCGAACAAGGACGACTTGGCCAGCATTGCTGGGGTAACGCCGCTTGTCCGTGCCGCGGTGCACGCGTCGATGCCACGAGTGGTAATGGAGGGATTGTGCGTGCGATCGGGGAGAATACTGCTCGTGAATGCAAGTCGTGGATTGACTAAGGGGATGTGGTCGCTCCCCGGGGGATTCCTCCGCTACGGCGAAACCCCGGCCGATGGACTGGTACGTGAGGTACGTGAAGAGCTGCGGGTTAACGCAACGATCACCAAACTCGTAGATGTGCGCGCAAAGCTGGGGACGGAGAGCCGGCTCCACTGGGTGATGCTGTTCTACCGGATTACGATTGACAGCACCCCTAACCCTGACCCGGACGAGATTGCCGCGGCGCGATTCTTTCCGATTCCGGAGGCGGCGGAGTTGATCAACGACTCCCTGATGCGCACAGTGGTCGCTGGGTTACAGTAGCTCCATCCCGATGCTCAACCGCACCTCCTGGCTCCACTCAAGATAGTACGGCTCGTGTGAGAACCGCATTTCCAAGGTAACGGTTGCAGTCTTTACCGGACTGATTGTGAGGTTTAAAGCAATGCGATGCGAATTCTGCAGCTCGCCGTTATACGTGGTCTGGGAAAATGTGTACCCTCCGGACAGGATGAGGATGGACGATAACAGATAGTCGTAGGTCAGGCCAAGTTCAAGCTGGTGGTTATGCACGATATCTGCCGATCCGGATAGGCTGCCCTTGATGAGGAACTGCGATGACGGAGTGGCGGTAAACGCGTAGTTGAACCCAGCAGTGGCGAGGAGCTCGTTTGGCCCCCCTTGTGGATTGATGATTTCGTATGTCAAGCCGACTTTCGCTTCTCCGCCGCAATAGCGCGGGTGGCTGTTATCGTCGACAATCCGCGCGATCTCGGACAAGTCAAGCGCGTTGAGTCCGCCTTGCTTGACCAATCCGCTTCCGGTGATGATTTCCTGTAATGCAGCGATGAGATCCGCGGTGGTGTGGTAAGTGGCACGGTTGTCAATCTCGTTCGCTACCGCCAATAAGTCGACGTCGGACAGATGGCCGACCAGGCTGTGATGATTCACCAGGTAGTTGTCGATTTTCGTTGCCTTAGCAAGGGGGGTGACGTTGGTGAACCGGCCGTAACCGAGCCCGAGGTTGACTGAAATCCCGATTTTCTCATACGCAGTCGCGGTTTTACCGGTTACTCCCGCAAACCCGAAATACGCCGCTTCCGGCGAGAAATAGCGTTTTAGACTTCCGGCCGCCGTTGCGTTGTATGATGACAGCGACAACACTGATATCGTCATATCGTTGGCCGCGGAGATGGAATAACCGAAATCAGGGGAGTCGTACAGGTGTGAATAGTGGATCTGAAATTCGCCGGCATTGATATCGCGGTCTTTGCGTCCATACGGGTCGTTGTAATAATGGTACGAAAAGGTCATTCCCAAGGTGGCAAGGTCACTTACGGGAGCGTGGTAATTGCACAACGGCATTCCTACAGCGCTCCCGGCAGCGATAGCGACGATCAACACCGCAAACAGATAAGGCTTCATCCAAGTTCACCTCCGGATTTAGAATACCGGGCGCCGTTATCCCGGTCCATCGATTCGTTCCCGTTTTCAGGTGCGGGATGTCCATCGCGGTGCACCGTCTCCGCCCCAAACCGAGCGTTAAGTTGATCGATGACATGATCGCGGGCATCGTTGCGCGTCCCGAATAACGGCAATTGCCGCGTGGTCGCCGTGGTGATTCCTCCCACTCCAACCCCGAGGAGCCGCACGCCATCGTCGGTTATTCTGACACGCCGGCGTACAAGTGCTGCCGCGGTTTCCTCGATCAAGTAGGTGGAGTCGGTCGGGGCTTCCATCCGTATCTGGCGGGTAATCGTGCGGAAGTCGGGGTAGCGCACCTTGACGCGGATTGTTCGTCCCAACAGGCGCTCGTGCCGCAGTTCTTCCGCCACCACTCGTGCCATTCGGCGGACAATTCGCTCGATCTCCTCCGGGGCGTAGATGTCATGTGAAAACGTGGTTTCGCGTGACACCGACTTGGTCTCCCGATGGGGACGTAGCGGAGTATCGTCACGGCCGCGCGCTAATTGGTACAACGTCCGCCCGTAGCGCCCGAACTCGTGTACGAGGACGTCGAGCGATGCCCCGCGCAGATCGGCAACGATGTGGATACCGAGTCCACGTAGCCGATGTGCCGTTACCTTACCAACTCCGGCAATGCGGTCCACCGGGAGTGGATCAAGCACCGCTTGCACATTATCCGGGGTGATGATCACCAACCCGTCTGGCTTTTCAAGCTCGGACGCGATCTTGGCCAGGAATCGGTTCGGCCCGAGCCCCACCGAGCAGGTAAGTCCGGTTTCAGCGTGCACCCGCGCTTTGATCGTACGCACAATCACCTCCGCCGGGCCGCCGGTGCGTTCGGATCCGGTGAGATCAAAGTACGCTTCGTCCAGCGATACCGGCTCCACGATCGGGGTATAGTCATGAATGATCGCTCGCACCCGGTCGGATATCTCCTTGTACCGTGGAAACCGCGGTGGGAGAAAAATCGCGTGCGGACACAGTTTGCGCGCCTTGGCCATCGGCATTGCGCTTCCCACTCCGAATGCCCGTGCTTCGTACGACGCGGTTGCCACGACGCCGCGGGGACCAAGGCCACCCACGATCACCGCCTTCCCCCGATATGCTGGGTTGTCCAACTGCTCCACTGCGGCGAAGAACGCGTCCATATCAAGGTGACCGATCTTTCGCGTCTCTTTTCCCATCGTGATAAAGAGGATAGAATCAACCGACATGGGGATCAAGGCGCGCATCGCTCTTACCGGCCGGCCGGGGGTAGGAAAGACAACCCTGATCGAACGTGTCCTGTCGCTCATCCCGTTGTCATCCGGGGGAATGATCACCAAAGAGGTTCGCAAGTGCGGGCACCGGGTGGGGTTCGCGGTGATTGACGTTGCCACCGGTATCACCGGTACCCTTGCCCACATTCACGGTCGCCGCGGCCCCAAGATCGGTCGCTACACCGTTAACGTGGATGACCTCGAACACATCGGCATTGCGGCAATCGAACGAGCGATTACCGATAAGGATCTTGTGGTGATCGACGAGCTCGCGCCGATGGAGATTTGCTCGCCGCTGTTTATCCCAACAGTCGAACGCGCGCTTGCGAGTGGAAAGGCCATTATCATCTCCACCCACGCCCACCTCGATCAT
>CAZILO010000075.1:0-5744 GCA_964540085.1 uncultured Thermotogae bacterium | reverse complement strand
AGTTCAAGCAAAATGCGAAAACTTTTATACACCTTTTCGCGCACAATGTCAATTATTTTGCGGATATCAGCGCTCCGGGCACCGCCGAGGTTAAGGATAAAATTGGCATGTTTTTCAGATACCATCGCCATTCCAACGCGCAATCCCTTCAAACCAGCGTCGTCGATTAGCTTTCCTGCGGCGACGGCGGGCGGGTTCTTAAATACGCATCCGGCGCTGGGGGAAGAGGTAGGTTGTACGGCCGACCGCCGCGCGATGAGTGCAGCTGCATCATAACGGGGACCGTCTACCCGCAGCCGGGCGGCGACGATCGGAAGACGCGCTGTCCGAAATAAACTGCCGCGATAGGTGAACTGCGCCGCGGCACGGTCGAGCTGTATGGTCTTTTTGTTGTCTATTGCCTGAACCCACGTGACAGCAGCGGCAATCGTGCGCGTGGGGATTCCCGCGTTCATCGCGATTGCGCCGCCCACGGTCCCCGGGATCCCGGCAAGAAAATCGAGACTATGGAACCCAGCGGCGTGCAATCGCTTGAGAAGAACGGCGAGCGGGACGCCAGCGTCCGCATCTACGTACGGCGGCGCAATTGTCACCGTATTAAGCCGGGCAGTCGTGATCACCACCCCGGAGTAGCCGCTGTCTGAAAACAGGATGTTCGATCCCGCACCGATGATGATGTAGGGAACGGAGTATGCGCGACATACCGTAATCATCTGGCTGAGAGCAATGGGCGACTCTGGCAAAGCGTAGTACGCTGCAATCCCGCCCACCCTGAACGTGGTGTGACGGGCTAACGGCTCGCCCCATCGCACCTCGCCGCATCGTTCGAGTTCGCGCTGGAGTTGAGAGGCGACTACACGGGGCAGAACCGCCCTTCCTTCAGGAAACATGATAGCTCCTCGGTAACGGTCCAGATGTCACCCGCGCCGAAGCTGATGATGAAATCGCGCGGGGCGATGTAGCGCTGAAGAAATTCGAGGACTTCCTCCTTGGTTTGGATGAAGTAGAGGTCGGCGTCAGTCTCACGAGCGACGGCGTCCACGATCGCCCGGCTCGATACCCCGGGGATGGGGCGCTCATTGGCGGGGTAGATAGAGGTGATTATCACCGTGTCCGCTTGACGGAACGCTGCCCCGAACTCTGGGCCGATCGTCTGTGTCCGCGTGTAGCGGTGCGGCTGAAATATCGCTACTACACGGCGTTGCTCCCATCCGTCACGGATGGCACCTAAAGTTGCTTCAATTTCCTCAGGCAGGTGGGCGTAGTCATCCACAACGGTAACACCATTCTCATCCAGCAACTGGAACCGGCGTTGTGGAAGCTGGAACGCGGCGAGAGCAGCCGCAGCCGTGGCCAAGGGGATGCCGGCGAGGTATGCCGCCCCCAGTGCGCACAAGGCGTTGCGCACGTTGTGGTCACCAGGGGCGGGTAGGCGCACGGAGGTAATCCATTCTCCGTGCAGGAGGATGTCGAATTTAGTGTGGAAGCGGTGATGTACGATGCGGGTGGCGCGTAATTCCGCATCGGGGTGCATTCCTACGGTGAGGGCGTCCGGGTTGTCCCGTGCCAATTGGTGCACATGTGGGTCGTCGATCTCCAGAACTGCTCGTTCCGATTTATGGATGTAGCGAGCAAAGCTTTCTTTGATCGCTGCGAACGTGCGGTAGGTGGTGAGGTGGTCACGGCCGATGTTGTTTAACACCCCGATTGCCGGACGCAGCGCCAGGAACAGGCCATCGCTCTCGTCGACTTCAGTGACGAAGTATTCCCCCCGCCCCAAGTGGGAGTTGCCGCCCAGTCCAGGACAGTACGCACCCACAAGGTAGCTCGGATCCATTCCCGCTGCCTGGAGTACGGTGGCGATCATCGCTGTGGTCGTCGTTTTCCCGTGTGTCCCGGTCACCCCGATCCCACGGTATCCGTGCAGGAGGTGGGCGAGGGCGTGCAGCCGTCGGATTACCGGGAGGTTGCGGGCCCGTGCCGCCTGCACTTCTACATTATCGTCGCTGATCGCCGATGATATGATCACGCTTGCGATATTGGAATCGGCGATATGACGAGCATCGTGTCCCAAATAGATCGTTGCCCCGGCGCGGCGGAGGCGCCGTGTTTGCTCATTATCGTGCAGATCTGAACCGGAGACGCGTGCGCCACCGGCTAGCATTACCGCTGCCAATCCGCTCATTCCGGCGCCGCCTATTCCGACAAAATGGTATCTCTTCCCGCCTTCAATCATGACCGCGCCTCCCGTGCCAACGGTTCCAATTCCCCTAGAATGAGGCTCACTGCGTGTCGCCGTCCGAACCGGGCAGCGTTGTGTGCCAACCGCGACAAGCGTTGTTTATCCCCCACCATTTCTTCGATTAACTTTGCGAGCCCCGCTCCGACCACTTCCTGTTCCGCCGCCACTACACATGCCTGTGCTTGTTGCAAGTAGTCCGCGTTTTTGCGCTGATGATTATCTGCTGCTCCTTCCCACGGCACAATAAGCGCCGGCTTGCCGCACGACGTGATCTCGGCAAGGGTGGTCGCTCCGGCACGGGATACGATCAGATCGGCAATGGCGAACGCTTCACCCATGTGTTCGATGTATCGCCGTACATGTACGTTTTTTACCCCCGCGGCCGCAAATGCAGCCTGAATTGCATTTTCGTCTTCCGCATCTCCAGTGACAAGCAGCACTTGTACGTGCTCATCCTGCGCTAGTTTGTCACTGGCATTGATCAGGGCAGTGATCAGCGCCGATGAGCCGCGCGAACCGCCAAACACAAGCACTGTCTTACGCTCCGGATCGAGCCCAAACCGCCGATACACCTCTGGCGACCGGTGTGCGTTCAGGAATTCCGCGCGAATCGGATTGCCGGTTACAACCACTTGGCGTGCATGGCGAAATTCTCGCCGCGTTTGTGGATAGGAAACAAGAACCTTGTTCACCATCCGTGCCAGTATTCGGTTTGTCAAGCCAGCGGCCAGGTTTTGCTCGTGGATCACGGTGCGGATCGGGAGCAGCTTTCCAAGAATCGCTCCTAGAAATAGGGGCGGGAACGACGCGTACCCCCCCATTCCGATCACAAGACGGGGACGAAACCGGATGAATACGATCAGCGTTTCGATGAATGCAACTACCAGCAACACCAGTGCGTATGCGGCTTGAAGATGGTGCCCTCGTGTTAACCCACGTGCATGGATCGGGTAAAATCGGATCCACGGGTAGGACGGAAGGATGCGTGCTTCGATTCCCCGGTTAGTTCCGATGTATCCCAGCTTTATGTGTGGATCCCGATTGGCCAGCTCCTCCATTACTGCCAGCGCCGGATAGAAATGCCCACCTGTTCCTCCGCCAGCGACCAATACGTGCATTCTATTTTCCTCCTTCCTGCCGTGCCACGTTTAACAACACCCCGATCATTCCCAGAGTGACGATGAGCGACGAGCCGCCGTCGCTGATAAACGGAAGGGTGAGCCCGGTGACCGGAAGGATTCCCAGCGCCACCCCTAAATTGAGAAACGCCTGGATGGAGATGGTGAATCCCATACCAAGCGCGAGCAGTCGGCCCAGTCGGTCGGGTGCGGCGGCGGCGACGGTGAACGCCCGCCACGCGAGCACTCCAAACAGCACAATTAACACCACCGCTCCGATCAATCCCAGTTCCTCGGCAATCACCGCAAATATAAAGTCATTGTGGGCCTGCGGCAGGTAAAACAGTTTCGCCTGCGACGCACCTAATCCGCGACCGAAGATGCCTCCCGATCCGATTGCGGTCAACGACTGCAAAATCTGGTATCCGGATGAGCTTGCGTATGCGTGCGGATTTATGAATGCGACCACCCGTGCCAGGCGGTAGGGAGCGAGCAACACCGCTGCGTATACAAGCGGCACTCCGGCGGCCACGACTCCCAGTAGATGAGTTACCCGTGCCCCACCTGCAAACAACATCGCCCCGGTCAATGTGGCGAAAACCAGGATCATTCCCAAATCAGGCTGATTAATTACGACTGCGGCAATCACGCCGATGACAACAACAAACGGCAGCACTCCATCGGAAAACGACTTAATCCGATCTCCTTTTCGCGTGATTGTGGCCGCCAAGTAGATGATGAGGGCGAATTTGAGAAACTCGGTGGGTTGAATCGCAAATGGGCCGAGAATGAGCCACCGCCCCGCACCGACGCGCGGGAAAAATGTAAACAGGGTGAGGAGAAATCCACCTATGAGGAGGATATCATCAAGTTGGGCAAGGCGGTGGTAGTCAAACCGAGACAGGCCCCACATGAGAAAGATACCGGCCCCGGCGGCGATGAGCTGCTTGACGAACAGATGGATATCACTTCCGTAATGGCGGAGGGAAAACGGTGCGCTGGCGCTGTATACCATAATCAATCCATATAAGAGGAGAAGCGATGTTATGATAACAATCTGCCTGTCTGTCTGGCGTTCCACCCGCATCTCCTGACGTTTCGCCTCCGTCCGTGCAGCCGGCCCTCTTCCATACGCGCTTTATGAATACCCCGCCTGTCCCGTTCCGGGAAGGAAGGGTGTCAACGGCAAAGTGAAACTTCGTGTGGAGCAGACAGGACAAGTGTCTGGTTAAATGCGGACGGATTACCTAATTTGTAGCAAGCGGGCGGTAACCCCGATGATGGCGAATAAGCGATGAGAACGCTGTTCCCCGCTCTCGGTAGTTTTCGAATTGGTCGTAACTGGAACAGGCGGGTGAGAACAACAGAACATCTCCCGATTTAATGTAATTTACAGCACACTCGACTGCTCCTGAAAAATCGGATATTTGTGTAATCTTGTTTATACCGACGGCCCGCAGTCGAGCGGTGAGGAATGACCCCGCTTCGCCGTAAACGACTGTATGGCGCACGCGGCGAATAGCGACCTCATTGGCGAGCGTATCGTAGCCCGCGCCCTTGTGGCGGCCGCCAAGGAGGAGGACCACGGGAGCGGCAACACTGCGTAATGCAGCGATGGTCGATGCCGCGTTTGTCGACTTGGAATCGTTGATCACCGTCGCGCCATTTATCTCTCCTTCGATCTGCATACGAAACGGGAGTGAAAATGCATCCGCGAGTGCGGAGTACGGGATCTCGCTTGCGTCAATTGGGATGATACACCGTGCTGCGGCGATTGCCGCTTGCAGGTTGGCGCGGTTGTGGGGGAACAGATGGGCAAACATGGGGTCGGTTGGAATAGGGACGCGATCGTAGAATACCCGTTTGGCACGTAACTCAGGAATGGCAAGTCCATGCGGGATGACAGCCCAGTCGTCATCAGTCTGGTTCATGAACAATCGCAGTTTGGCGGCGCGGTAGTTACTCAGTGTACCGTGCCGGTCGAGGTGGTCGGGGGTGATGTTGAGAAGCACTCCTACGTGGGGATGGAACAAACGCGATTGCGCAAGCTGAAAGCTGCTTACTTCGACAACAAGGGCATCGTGTTTCTTCCCCGTCATTGTAATGAGTGGGGTGCCGATATTGCCGGCACTCACTGCGTCCATTCCCCGCGCTTGTAAAATGGCCTCAATCAGCTTGACGGTGGTGCTTTTGCCGTTCGTTCCGGTGACCGCAATGATGGGAGTATCACCCAGGAACTGGGATGCGAGGTCGATCTCAGATACGATCGGGACTTTCTGTGCCCGTGCCTGGGCAAGGAGTGGGATGGTTTCGGGGACCCCGGGGCTTATTACCACGAGGTCCGCTCCGGCGAGCGCGCGCTCGGTGTGACCACCGTCCTCATA
>CAZILO010000074.1:0-5856 GCA_964540085.1 uncultured Thermotogae bacterium | reverse complement strand
ACCGCCGCCGGCCGGTGTACATCGGGAACGAGTATGAGCTCTTGCCAGGAGGAGCGGTTACCTTGACTCCAAACACCTCCGGACCTTTATCAGAGGAGGCGACAAATGGGGTTACGCCGGATACGCCGGTCGTCTTGAGGAAAAACACGGTTGCCTTGTTCATCAGCCCGATCCCGTCAAACGACGTGTACGACCCTGGCGCTAGTGGAGCGGAGCTGGCACTGCCATCGAATTCATAAACCAGACTCGGCCCCTTGGAGGTCGGGATATAACTGCCGAGGATCAGAAACAGAGGAACGGGGTTGTCGGATGGATTGTCAAGCCGCAGTGTAAAATCAAGGTTGTAATAGGGATCGTTGTGGAGGACAACCTGCTTTGTAATCTTGACCCCGGCGATTGTGCCGGTAAACGCAAGTTCAAACTCGTGCGGTCCGGGAACCCGCGGAGGTGCGAGCGTATACTCTCCGGGCGGGATGTTCTTCGGATCAGTGGTGATTGTAAACGGGAAGACAGTGCCTGCTGTGTATCTCCGGAAGTATTTATCGTCTTTGACGGTAGTAGTCGTCCCGGGGACGAGTTCCTCTACCCGTGAACCGTAGGGAGCAAAATAGAGATAGGCGCTCTTCATCGTCCCATTATTCTCGGAGAACACGTAATCGACGAGCCCGGTCTTGACATCGATTATCTTGTACTCTCCGTTTGCCCCTTCCGCGTACATGTGGTACGTGATCGGCTGTGCCTCTCCGAACGTGATCACTCCGACGGCGGCAATGAATACGAGTCCGAGCAGTGTACCCAGAATGAATTTGCGCACGACAACCTCCAGACGAAGAGGGTATCCAACAGGATGTACGTTTGCAACTTCATTGATAACGCAAACCCGTTTCGCTAAACTGGCAATTGTCGATGTTTACCGGAATAGTTCAAGCAGTCGGTCAAGTTACGGCGCTAACCGGCGGATCCATCACTGTACGGACTCCGCGCGGTTTTTCGGAGCGAATCGCTCCCGGGGGGAGCGTCGCCGTAAACGGGGTGTGCCTGACGGCACGGGAGCGTGGTCCCGACTGGTTCACCGCCGAGATCTCAGGAGAGACGGTGGCTCGCACCACGTTGGGCGGAATCGCGCCGGGAACGCGGGTGAATCTTGAGTTGCCACTGCGTCCCCAGGATGGAATTGACGGACACATCGTGCTCGGGCACGTCGACGCCGTTGGCAGGGTGAAGAAGATCGTACGTGACGACAGCGGGTGGCGGTTCACCTTCTCTTATCCGCCGGAGTTCGCCCGTTATCTGGTGGAAAAGGGATCGGTCGCCGTTGACGGAATCAGCTTGACCGCGTTCGCGGTGACGGCAGCGAGCTTTACGTGTGCGGTGATCGCGACGACATTCACGGAGACGACTATCGGTGATCGCCATCCCGGGGATGCAGTGAATTTGGAGTTTGATATCTTAGGAAAGTACGTGGAGAGGATGCTTAATGTTTATCGAAATTGAGGAAGCGATCGCACGAATCCGCGCCGGACGGATGGTAATTATCGTCGACGACGAAGACCGGGAGAACGAGGGCGACCTCGTGATGGCTGCCGAGCACGTTACCCCGGAAGCAATCAACTTCATGGCCCGTTACGCCCGCGGCCTGATCTGTGTTCCCATGACCGAGGCACGGGCGAAAGCCCTCAACTTGGGGCCAATGGCTCAGGAAAACACGGCGTTACACGGGACGCAATTCACCGTATCCGTCGACGCGACGCACGGAGTGACGACCGGGATCTCCGCATCCGATCGGGCACACACAATTCGAGTTTTAATCGACGATAACACGAAACCGGACGACCTCGCTCGCCCCGGACACGTGTTCCCTCTCATCGCCCGCCGCGGCGGTGTGTTGCGGCGCGCCGGACACACCGAGGCCGCTGTGGACCTCATGCGCCTTGCCGGGCTCAAACCGGCTGGGGTGATCTGTGAAATCATGAACGAAGACGGATCAATGGCCCGCCTGCCCGAGCTCAATGAGCTTGCTGCCCGGTTCGACCTCGGAATCGTCAAGATCGCCGATCTGATCGCCTACCGCAAGCGGACAGAAAAGCTGGTGCAACGAATCGCCGAGGCTGATCTCCCCACCAAGTACGGGCATTTCCGAATCATCAGTTACTCGAACCCGCTCGATGACAAAGAGCATGTGGCGCTCGTCAAGGGAGACGTCGCCGGGGTGGAAAATGTTCTCGTTCGCGTCCACTCCGAGTGTCTGACCGGCGATGTGTTCGGGTCACTGCGCTGCGATTGCGGCGATCAATTACACCGCGCGATGGAACTGATCGAGGCCGAGGGCCGCGGCGTAATCGTGTACATGCGCCAAGAAGGGCGGGGAATTGGGCTTCACAACAAGGTGTGCGCGTATCGGCTTCAGGACGAGGGGCTGGACACGGTGGAGGCAAACGAGCGACTCGGGTTCCCCGCCGACCTACGCGACTATGGAATCGGAGCGCAGATCCTGTGCGATCTCGGATTATCCACGATCCGGTTGCTTACCAACAATCCCAAAAAGGTGATCGGCCTATCCGGGTACGGGCTCAAAATCGTGGAGCAGGTTCCGATCGAGATCCCGCCGAACGCTTACAACGTAAGGTACCTACGCACCAAGAAGGAAAAGCTCGGCCATCAACTCAAGAGCGTGTAAGGAGGATGTGATGGGAAAAGTATACGAAGGACGTCTCGACGGAACGGGGCTGAAAGTGGGAATCGTCGTGTCCCGATTCAACGATCTGATCACAGAGCGGCTGCTCGCTGGGGCGCTCGACCGGTTGCGACGCTCGAACGTTCCCGAGGAAGCGACCGATGTCGCCTGGGTGCCGGGAGCATTTGAGGTTCCGGCAGCAGTGCGGCGGATGGCCTCATCCGGCCGCTATGACGGGGTGATCGCGCTCGCTGCGGTGATCCGCGGTGCCACCCCGCACTTTGAGTACGTCGCCAGCGAGATCACAAAGGGACTGGCGCGGCTCAACCTCGAAGCCGACGTGCCGGTGGCGTTCGGGGTAATCACCGCCGACACCATCGACCAGGCGATCGAGCGAGCGGGGACCAAGCTCGGGAACAAGGGAGCCCAGGCCGCCGAGGCACTAATCGAGATGGTGAATCTGCTGAAGGAGATCTGATGGACTACGAATCCGTGCGCGGGATGCGCGACATCCTCCCGGATGAGACACCGGCGTGGACCGCGGTCGAATCGCGGATCCGGGAGATCGCACGCGCATTCAACTACCGTGAGATTCGCCCCCCAATTGTCGAACACACCGAGCTGTTCTCGCGTGGGATTGGAGAGGCAACCGACGTCGTCAACAAAGAAATGTACACCTTCCCCGACAAGAAGGGACGGTCGTTGACGCTGCGCCCGGAGGCGACGGCATCGGTGGTGCGCGCCTACATCGAGCACGGGTTCCCAGCCAAAGAGCCGTTTCAGAAGCTCTACTACATCGGTCCGATGTTCCGCTACGAGAAGCCGCAAAAGGGGCGGTCACGCCAGTTCCATCAATACGGAGTCGAGGCAATCGGTTCGCTTGACCCCGCGCTCGACGTCGAGGTGATCGACCTCGCGTGGACGCTGATGAACTCCATCGGACTCAAGGGCCTGTCGTTACGGTTGAACAGCATCGGCTGTCCGCAGGATCGTGTCCGCTACCGGGAGGCACTGCGGGAATACTTCGCCCCACGGATCGGGGAAATGTGTTCCGACTGCCAACGACGCTACGATGAAAATCCGCTACGGATACTGGACTGCAAGAACGAGATCTGTCAGCCGCACATTCACGGGGCACCGGGAAGCATCGATTACCTGTGCGACGAGTGTCGCGACCATTTCGACGCAGTACGCAGCTACCTCGATGCGCTCGGCCTCTCTTACCGGATCGACCCCAAGCTCGTACGTGGGCTCGATTACTACACGCGCACCGTGTTCGAGCTCGTCTCCGAAGATCTGGGAGCACAAGATGCTCTCCTCGGCGGCGGCCGTTACGACGGGCTGGTGGAACAGCTCGGTGGACCGCCGACCCCGGGAGTTGGGTTTGCCGGCGGATTGGAGCGGCTAATTTTGGTGTTGCAAACGCGCGGGCTCATCGCTACATCAAACCGGGGGATCGATCTGTTCATTGTCACCATTGGAAAGGATGGAAAGAGCATGGCCATCCGGCTTGCGCATGCGCTGCGGCAGGAGGGAATCGGGGTTGAGCTCGACTATCGCGGGCGTGCGCTGAAAAAGCAGATGAAATACGCCTCCCAATTGGGAGCGCGTTACGTGGTCGTCCTCGGTGACGACGAAGTAAACACCGCGATAGCACGGCTGAAGAATATGGAAACCGGTAGCGAAACTGAGGTCGCCCTCCAACCGAGGGCAATCGCCGCCGCGGTGAAAGGAGGCTGACATGGAGCTTACGACGGTAAAGATCGATAATCCTGACGGGTTGAACCTGATCCTCGGCCAGACTCACTTTATCAAGTCGGTCGAGGACTTACATGAGGCGCTCGTGACAACCGTTCCCGGGATCAAGTTCGGGCTTGCGTTCAACGAGGCGTCCGGCCCGTGTCTCATCCGCAAGACCGGCACCGACGAGCGGTTGATCGACCTCGCGGTAAACAACGCGCAAGCGATCGGGGCCGGGCACATGTTCATCGTGTTCCTCGATGGCGCATTCCCGATCAATGTCCTTAACCGGATCAAAGCCGTGCCCGAAGTATGCCGGATCTTCTGCGCCACCGCCAACCCAGTTGAGGTAATCATCGCCCAGACCGACCAGGGCCGCGGGATCCTCGGAGTGATCGATGGGAGTTCGCCCCAGGGAGTCGAGTCCGATGCCGACATCCAGACCCGCAAGGAGTTCCTGCGCAAGATCGGATACAAGCTGTAGAAAGGCCCTATTCGTAATCCGCTACCCGCATCACTCGCATCTTGTCCTTCAAGGCGGCGTAGAACTTCTCGTCTCCTGTAACGAGGGTACACGGCTCGGCCGTCAGGGCAGCATAAGTAGCATCATACGCAGACAGGCCATGTTCTATGGCGATTTTGAAGATCTCTTCCATAGATGGAGTTTCTCCAATGGGGATCGAAAGCTCGTTCACCGCGTAGATGATCTCCTGAGCTCTGACTCGGGAGATCCTTTTCCGCCGCAACGCCACCAGGACCGCGTTGGTGACTTCAAGATGGATAAGCGAAGGAGCCTTGATCTCCACTCGTCGCCATGCCGCTGCTCAGTGACATCGCACGAAATAAGAAGCTCCGCTTTTTTCTGCCCTGCCTCGCCAAAGATGCCCGGATTCTGGAAGTCGGAGCGGGTTCGGGGTGGCTGGGCGAGTATTTGAGGCAGAACGGCTGGGAGCATTACACCAGCGTCGATGCCGAATCGCCGGCCGGCATCCGTGGCGACATCAACCAGTGGCGGGCGCTCGGGCTCGAAGCAGAGAGTTTCGATGCCCTGATCGCCTTCGAAGTGGTCGAGCACGGCGATTTCTACGATTCCTTTTTCGAATTGCTGCGCCCCGGCGGACTGCTGCTCCTGACCACGCCGGTTCCGGGCGCCGACTGGTTTCTCAGGAGTCTGGAAAGGATCGGACTGAACCAGAAACGCACCAGCCCGCATTCCCACCTGCACGACATCCGGGAGATCGATAAATTCGAGCCTGTTGTTGTGAAACGAATCGCTGGGCTTGCCCAATGGGGGGTGTTTCGGAAGCCGGGTGCCAGTGCGGTTGACTCCGATCCAGGCCCTGCCTAGGATTCCCGAACCGAATTTCCGTTCGCCACGCAACCGTGGAACGGGTCTCCGGCTCGTTCATGCAGTCGAAGCGGATTCGGAACGGGCCGGAGAC
>CAZILO010000073.1:0-5856 GCA_964540085.1 uncultured Thermotogae bacterium | reverse complement strand
GATGTCCCTCCCGCGCCTTGTTCGGCCACTCGGGATCAGCAATCAACGTTCGCCCAAGCACGATGAGATCGGCATTCCCCTGCTCCAGTAACTTCTCCGCGAACTCCGGTTCCCGAATCACCCCCACCGCGGCCACCGGAACGGACACCGCCTCTTTTAACCCTGCAGCGAGGTGAGCACGCCACCCCTGGGGATAAGGCATCGGCTCCAGGCGCTTCTCCTGCGGGCACAGTCCGAGGTCGGCCTGGATCATATCGAGTCCGATCGCTTCTAATCCGGCAGCGAGCGCCTTGCCCTCTTCGGGATCGATGCCCCCATCAACCATGTCATCAGCGGCAAACCGAATCGTAATCGGAAATCTACTTCCGCATCGTTCTCGTATCCGTTCCACAACCTCTTCCACAAACCGGAGTCGGTTCTCGCGACTGCCGCCGTACGCGTCGGTTCGTTTGTTAGTAAGTGGGGACAAAAATTGATTAATGAGCAGACCGTGCCCCCCTTGAAGCTCAACCATGTCGAATCCCGCCCGCTGCGCGCGCCGGGCAGCAGCGGCATACGCCGCGACAATGGCGGAGATCTCATCCGGGGTTAATTCATGCGGGAGGACGCCGTCCTTCCGAACTGGAACGGGAGAGGGGGCAACCGGGCGACGTCCTCCGTTAAACTTGAGAGAGGCATTCAATCCAGGATGAGTGAGCTCGATTGATATCTTCGCACCAGCGTCGTGCACCGCCTGCGCCAACCGCGCCAATCCGGGGATGAACTCGTCCGTATCGATCCGCGGCTGGGTAGCGCCATGGCGGGCCGCGGGATAATCGATGCACGTGTTTTCCACAATGATCAATCCGGCACCGCCCCGCGCCCGCTGCGCGTAGTGAAATACCTGACGATCGGAGATCTCACCGCTCACGTGCGCCATGTTCGTGGCAATCGGCGGGAATATGATACGGTTTCTGAGCTCAACACCGCCGATTCTAATCGGAGAAAATAACTCTGGAAATGTCATGATTGTTTACCTTCCTTTTCGATGTCGGTGGCGTCATGCGACGCCGGATTCTCCGCGTGCGAAACAATAACTGCTTCCGTGCCTCCGTGGCTGAAGTAGCGTTTAATTAACTTGGAAATTTTCAGGTAGCCGATCAAAAATGTAAGCTGGAACACGGGAATCAGTGCTGCCGGAATCGCAACCAGTGGGTTAAACGCCGATGTGGCGATCGCAATCGCGGTGCCCTCATTCTTTCCTGACGATGCGTACACCATCGCCATGTGATCCGCGTAGGATATGTGTATCCGCTTGTTGATCCACGTGATGAGGAACAGCGTCACCGCGAAATAAATCGTGATTGGAACGGTGAGCCACAGGAGCAGATCCCACTTTGCGATCAGTATTCGCGCTTTCATCAACATGATCAAAAACACGATGAAGTAGAGAGCAAGAATCGAAATTGACGGGAACAACGGTGCCAACCGTGCGAATCCTTTTTCCCCCATCTTTTTAGTCAATCCTTTCCGAGTCAGGTAGCCAAGAATCATCGGGCCGACGAGCACGATTAAGATCGTTTGCACCAACTGCCACACCGGCGAGGAAACGTGATAATTCCCGGCGAACACCCCCAACCACAGCGGGATAGCGAATAACGCCGTGATAAAGCTCGCGGCAACGACGAGCGTGGACAGTTCGATGTTCCCATCGGACAGGCCGGTATACGCAATGCTCATCGATGAACACGGGACCACTGTGGCGAGCAACAAGCCGAACCCAAGCTGGTCGCTCCCTACCAATAGCTTGGTCAATCCAAACATCAACAGCGGAGCGTAGATAAAGTTAAACCCCAATGCCAGCAACAGCGCCTTGACGTTCTTCGCCGCCGCTTTCAGCGCCTCAAATTTGAGGTTTACCATCATTGGATAAATGATAAGAAACACCGCCACCGTCGTCAGAGTTTTAAACGTCGCGGCGTGGCTTTTGACCGCGGGGGCATAAATGTATCCGATACCAAGGCCCAATACCATCGCCCCGATCACGTACGCCGGCAAGTAACGGTCAAGGTGTTCTTTGAGCTTTTTCAGGTTCATTATGTGTCCTCCTTCTTCTGCAATGTCTCCTCGTACCGCCGCAAAAACTCTTCCAGGCTGATTTTTATGTTCTCCAGCGTATGCGCCCACTCACGCAGCATATTCACTCCCTGCGGAGTGATGGCGTATACCCGCTTCGCAGGGCCAGATGTCGCCATGTCCCATTGCGAGGCGATCAGCCCTTTCGCCTCCATCGAGCGCAGCGTACGATATACATAACCGGCATCCTGAATTGAGTATTCCAATCCCATCTCGCGCATACGATCAATCAACTCATAGCCGTGGCTTTCACGCTCGTGGAGCAACAGCAGGACGAACGGCCGCAAGAACCGGGGCGGGCGTTCACCCGGATATGCGGTACACCACGGTCTCATCTTTCTTTTTGCTATCCCGGATATCGGTTCTCCTTTTGTCTCTTATGTGTCCCATACACATATATCGTCAAGGCCAAACAAATATGCCGTATGAGTTTACTGATCGCAGCTGCGGAACCGTCGCGGTGCCTATTCGAGGTGATGGAGCTCCTCTTTAAGCCCAAGATAGGTGAAATATTCCTCCACCAGGGCCCGGAGGACATCCAGATCAAGCTGGTATCGCACCCACCGCTGCACCTTGTGACGACGCACGAACCCGGCTTCCTCTAAAACCTTCAGGTGATGCGAAGCGGCAGACGGACTGATATCGAACTTCCGCGCCACTGCGCCAACGCACTTTTCCTCGTGCGCAATGTACCGCAGGATCCGGAGTCGGGTCTCGTCGGATAGCGCTTTGAATATCTTCGTAAACTGTCTTATCTCAGTTGGCATCAATTCACCATACCACCCACGCGCGGTCGTTGTCAACCGGAACGCGGCGTAACCCTCTCCCGCACTACGTGTTCAGCGGACGCGGCATTAGTGAATCCGACATTCTCATCGCCGGTTGCCGCCGTGCCGCTTAACCAATGCGCGGTTAAATCCTCCATTCGCTTGAGGTCGAGAATCGGTTCGCATGCGTACGGAACCGGCTGGTGGTTGAGCCACCATTCAAGCGCCTGATGCAACTGGTCAAAACCGATTTGGTCACCGAGGCGAACGTTGAACCGGTTGGCATGAGTGTCCCACCGCGCTATGACCCATCCTACCGGCAAACACTCGACGATCTTCACCCGGGTGTCGCCGGATATCACCGCGCTGAACTGCGGCGCAGCACTGCTCACCGTGCCAGCAATTTCGTAATCGCCGGGGCGTTCATCATTCGGTACACGCACCTGGTAAACGATCGTTTTCACCTCTCCCGGTGCCAAGTGCTCCGCAAACAGCCATCCATGTTGTTCAGAATAGTACGCCGCGCCGGCATTATCCATCGGTGACAAAATCCATCCCTGCGGAATGCGTTCTTCAACTCCAAGGCCCTGCACATCCGCCTGAGCCTCGATCCGCACCGTCACTGTGAATTCCTGGTTGGGCAGGGTCACCGCGCGCGGGAGATAGGTATCAATCCGGCGTGTGACAATAATAGGCGGGGTCACGGTCGCAGCAGGCGCAACTGTGTGTTCATAATCATGCTCCAGCCCCAATTCCGATGCTCCCGCCGCCGCGAGTGCAGTCGCGGTTCCGGCCTCTGCCGCTACCGCCTCCGGTGCGTAAAACCGTCGCAACCGCTTGGAAATTCCCTGGATGTACGCAACCATAAACGGCACTTGGATCAGCACCCCACCGATCGCCACCCCCATCGCCGCCTGCGGCCCGAACAGCATAAACGCTAACGCCATTGCAATCGATTCGTTCTTCGCCACACTGGTTACGGTGATCGATGCACTGTCGGCGTAGTTCAACCGCAGCAGCTTGGGAATGAATATTCCCAGCACCATCATGATAGCGAAGAACGCCACCGACGCCCCGAGGACCATAACCAGGATCTCCCAGTGAGTGATAATGTTCTTCCCGTTGATCACAAACAGGAAGAAGATCATGAACAATACGCCCAGGAACGAGAATCCTTCGAACGATGGCACGATCGCGTTGTACCGTTCACGCCCAATGCCCTTTTCGAGCACCAGGCGCGTCAACCATCCTGCGATCATCGGGATAACGATGACAAACGCGATTTGCCGCATCATGAACATAAAGGGTACCGGCACTGTCTTATGCATAAACACCGTTACCCAGAACGGCGCTGCCACAATCGTTAATAGGTAGCTCACCGCGATGATCACCAGCGTCAACTCGACGTTGCCGCGCACAAATGCGGTCGCTGCGGTATTCATCGCCGAACACGGACTGACACCGACGAGCATTAACCCGGCACCAACGGCCGGATTGCTGCGCAGGAAAAGCAGCACCAATCCTCCAATAATTAGAGGTGAGACGACGAAGTTCAGCGCAAATGACGTTCCCATCTGCTTTGGCAGCTTGATCAACTCGGCCAGTTTACCCATCCGCAGATTGATCATCATCGGATACAACATCCAAAACAGGCCGATCATGATGGTGAATTTGAGATGCATTGCCACAGACGGAGGCGTGATATATCCCACGCCGATCCCCGCGATCATTGCTAATCCAACCGGCAATGCGATGTGTCCGATCATCCATCGCGTAACCCGGATAAACCCGTCTAATGGCGTATGCAAAGCTGTTTCCATCGTCTGCACCTCCTCATAAATTAACTGTGCGCTACGGTACCCGATCCCACGCGAATAATTGCCCACGTACTCACAGCGATAATGAGTGCCCCGGCGCTGATGTCATTCCAGAAACTAACCCGCCCCGCTATGGCAGGAATAAACGCACTTACAACCAGCCAGGCGCCGATCACCGCGTTTACCCAGCACACCGTCTGTTTGTTGCCAGCGGCAGCTAAAACCCCAATCAACACAGCAATGCCGCCGACAAGTGAATTATTCCACATGCTTGCGTTGTGAGACGCCGTAACCGCGGGAATGAACGCCGCTGTCACGAGCCACACCCCAAGCGTTAGATTGGTCCAGTTCTGCCACACCGTTCTGCCCCCTACGATGATTTGGGATCTCTTACTGGATATTTCGATAATAATTTTATTATCGAAATATCGGTTGTCAAGACTGTGACATTAACTAGCGCAAAGTACGGGTTAAACCGAGAAAAACGGCCCGGGAATCTCCCCCACGACCTGCCGCTCAGTCGGATTCGTCCAATGCAGCTATCGCTGCAATGATCGCATCCGCTGCTTGTTGCACCTCAGCGGCGGTGAAATCCAGGCTCGCAAACGGCCCCTGTTTGTGGAATTGAAGGTCCCGTTCTAAATTGACGTAACTATCGGGAATAATGTTAAACTGCGCCAGCAATCGCTTGGCACATTCGTTGTGACAGCCGTCGATCACGACCAACTTCTCCAACTTGCCGATCAATGCCGACTGCCGGGGAACGCGGTTCAAGATCGCCGGCAACGAACAGATACCGACTGTTTTGGCCCCTAGCTGTCTCACCACTTCCAATGCCGCCATCCCCGTGAGGGAGCCGGTGTTGGAGGCGCAGCTGCCGCAGATGAACAGTCCAATTCGTGGCAATTTTAGGGTAGAATTTCCATCCAAACTGTCTATCAATATTCCTCCACTATCGATTGGGTGGGTAATTGCGCGATAGAATAGCGTGGATGAGTGAAACTCCCCGCCCAGAGGGAGCTTCACTCATCGCCGAACTCTAAGCCGCCCGAGCGTCGTCGCTGTCGGCCTCCCGTCCCGATCCCAGCCACGATGCGCGTAATACTCGTCCTTCATCGCCTCGAATTTATCGCGGTCAAGAACCGCGCCCGCCCACG
>CAZILO010000072.1:0-5882 GCA_964540085.1 uncultured Thermotogae bacterium | reverse complement strand
TCGGTGAAGTGATGTGGTAGGGAAGGTTCCCGACGACGTAATACGGTCCGATCTCAACTGTAGTTGGATCGAACATGAGAAAGTCGGCCTCCACGATGTTGACATTGTCGTATTCTCCCAGATCGGCGCGCAGGCCGGCAGCAAGGCGATGGTCAATCTCGACCGCGATCACCGGCACTCCCAGTCGTGCCAGTTCCCGGGTGACTGTTCCTAGTCCAGGGCCGATCTCGATAATCGCCTGCGGGGCGGTGCGTCTAACCTCCGCGATAATCTGGGCGAGAACGTCGTGATCGACGAGAAAGTTCTGGCCGCGTCGCTTGGTTGGCTCCACCCCAAGGGCGTGTAACCGGGCGATAACGGTGCGATTATCAGTGAGTTCAGACACCGGCTTGTTGCGCTATCCATCCGGTCACGGCGTTGATCACACGTGGATCGACCGGTTGGTCAAGATGGCGGTACGTCAGGTTGGGCGCTTCAGTCTGATGGCGCATCAGGTGGTTCAAGTCGGACAGTATGTCAAGGGTGACGGCGGCGTTGCCCGCATTGCGGAGCGCCTGGGCGAGCAAATCGGCTTCGGTGGAGGGAACCTGGAAATCCTTCTTGCCCTGGATGATTAACACCGGGCACGTAACCTTCGCGATCGTTGTCAGCGGATCGTGCTGAAAGTTCTCACGCAGCCAGGTAAGTGGAGTGGCTGTCATCTGATGGTATTTATCTTGACTGAGCCATGGCATCGCGGTTTTGAGCTGATCAAACGTGTAATCGGACCAATTGCCATGACTGGTGCGCACGAAATTCAGGAACTGATCCTCCTGTGCCAACGCCGCATTTACTTGAGCGTCGGTTTTGCCGGCGGCGCGGTTCAACTCCTCGATCTGATGGCGAATGATGTAATCGAGAGGGTGAGCGGGAGCGGCGAGGAGGATGAGCCCGGCGAGCTTGTGGTTATTCGCGGCGAGCATCGGTCCAATGATGCCGCCTGCGGAGTGCCCAAGGATGAAAATCCTGTTTGGATCAATGTTAGACGCAGTTTGAAGTGTCGCGAGCGCGGCGTGGGCGTCGGCAACAAAATCATCGAGCGATGCGGTTGTAAAATCCCCACCGCTCTGTCCGACACCGCGTTTATCATATCGCAATGACGCAATCCCATGCGCAGCGAGGGCGGCGGCCAACTGGCTAAAGATGTTCGTGCGCAGGCCGGGGGCGTTTTCGTTGCGGTCGACGGGGCCCGATCCGGCGATCATAAGTACCGCAGGATACGGTCCGCTCCCGGTGGTGGGAAGCTCTAACGTTCCGGCGAGCGTGATGGTGCCGCTGTTGAATTTGACCGGTTGCTCCCGTCCCGCTGTGGAAGTGGGCGATGGACCAGTGCTCGCGGCGACGTTGTAGGTAACACCGTTGGGAAACATCGTTTGATCGTACGCGGTAACGTGCTGTGCCGGGTTGAACAGGGCAGCGAGATGGCCGTTATAGGTGATGATGGTGATCGCCAGGTCACCCAGCATCAGGGTGTAGCGTTTTCCGGAATACTGCTTCCCTCCGGAGGTGAACGTGATCTGATCGGGTCCATCAAGATGAGCAGGAAGAGCCAACAGCGCCTGGGGGATAACCGCGGTAAAACTGCGGTTCAGCTTTTCCGCCCGCGCCGCCATGATAAGCAGTTGGTACTGGCTCACGAGGTTGTTATCGAGGATAAACGTATTGCTGCGGTCGGGAATGTCACGCGTTTGCACCTGTTCCCCCGCTCGTACTTCAAGGTGTAATTCGGTCCCCCGTGGTTGTGCCGACACAATCTGCGATGCAGACTGAGTCTCTATTGCCAGCTGGTAGAATGCCAATGAAAACTGAGGCGTAAGCTGATACTGCTGGGCAAGGGTTGCCTTCTTTGTTCCCGCGCTCACTTTTGCCTGTGAAATGAGGATGTAGCCGTCCTTAGCCGTGTACACAAGGCTGTAATTCTCAGTTATGATTGCGGTCCCGTTTTGATTGACGACGAACTTTCCCATCCCCATGAGTTCCTGCGTCGTTGTGCTCGCGGGGTGGTGAACCGGAGCAAGGAGCAAAAACGCGAGGATACCCGCAATCAATGCGGCTGCAATCAGGATGATCTTTGACATCATTACCCCCTCACTTCCACCGTGTCAGAATCTGTTCACGGCGAAATACTCGAATGGCCAAGTATAGCACAATTCCGCTTCCGACGAGCAACACCGCCGCCTCGACTCCGATTAGCGCCAGGCTGACGAGCGTCTTGCGTGAGGTATAGATGATGAGCGGAATAATTCCGGGGAGGATAGCGAAACTCGAGAATTGGTACGCAGCACGGACGTCAGTAGCGCGGGCCGATATAAGCATCGTCACCCCAACCGAAAACAGCGCGAGGAGTGGGGACAGACCCAAAATTGCCGCGATCCACGGCGGTGTGAGCACATGGGGTGGAATCCCGCCGACGAGCGGGATGGCGATGGCGATAAATAGGCCAAATCCACCCCACGTCATAATTACGGCTGGGATAACGCTCGCCAACGCCTTACCCAGAAACAGCTCGAGGTCAGTGATCGGGGTTGCTAACAGCGGTTCCAAGCTTCCCTGGTCCTTTTCACCCACGATCGAGTAGACAGCGATCGCCAGCGGAATGAGCGCCGGGAGGATGAGGAAGTACATGAGCGCAGTGTTGAATAAAGCAACTTGGGCTACAGGGTTCCCGATTCCTTTTCCCTGATATACCATGAATAGCGCTGTACCAACCATGAACAACGGGAGAAACACGACACTGAGCATGACCATCTTGTTATGCCGTGCTTCGGCCCATTCCTTTGCCAGGATGACGCTAATCCGCCGCATTTTTCCCCTCCATCAGGTCAAAGTACAGGTCTTCCAATGAAACCTTCAGCTCGGTTACAAATTGGATCTGCGCTCCCACCTCCACCAGGCGCTTTACTACAAGGGGGTTTTCTTTCTCCGGATTGGACAGGGAGATGATGATGGCATTGTCCATGCGTTCGATCTTTTTGATAAACGGGAGATTAAGTGCGTCCTCGATTTTTGGAGGTACGGCAGCGAGATGGACCACCGTACGGCGACCGTACATGCGCTCCTTCAATTCCTGTGGACGACCGACGGCGATAAGTCGCGTTTTAACAAGAGCAACTCGATCGCACAGGCGGTCGGCTTCATCGAGGTTATGGGTGGAGAGGAAGATCGTTCGCTCTTGGGACCGCAGCGTCTCGATCAGGTCGCGCACCGTTTTGGCCGCTTCGGGATCGAGCCCGGCGGTCGGTTCGTCGAGAAACAAGATCTGCGGATCATGGAGCAGCGCCCGTGCGATCGCGAGTTTCTGGCGCATTCCCTTGGACAGAGCCCCGGCAGGATCGTCACATTTGTCCATCAGCCCAAACATCTCCAGATATTTCTCGGCCCGAGCACGCGGATTCGTCACCCCGTACAGTTTGGCGAAGAAAACGAGGTTATCCAGCGTTGACATGCGCTTGTACACTCCGGGGGTTTCAGTGAGCACGCCAACATGCTGGCGAATTGCCTGGTCCTCCTTGCCGAGTGTGTACCCCGCCACCCGCGCCGTCCCACTGGTAGGAGCAATCAACGCGGCAAGCATGCGGATCGTCGTCGTCTTCCCCGCTCCATTCGGGCCGAGGAATCCGAACACTTCCCCGCTGTTGACTTCAAGATCGATGCTGTCGACAGCGACGAGTTCGCCGAACCGCCGCGTTAACCCGTGCGTTGTGATCATCGCCGATCCTCATAGCGCGAGTCTTCAATCTGTCGCTTCAACCGTTCGGCGCGCGACTCCTGCTCCCGGTTTTCGCCCGCCTGCTCCGGGCGCGATCCGCCCTCGTCATCCGCAGGTGAGGTTGCTTTTATCCACCCGAGCTTCTTGGCGATGAACTTGAAGTTGAGACTCCAGCCGAACCCGATCCGGCGTTGCACGAACAACCGATCCTCGTCACTCCAAAATGAGAGCTTCATGCCCTCTACCTCAATCGTAGTAATCTTTAAACCGCCGTTCCGGCTCGCCATTCCGCGTTCAAGATCGCCATGATTAGAGTATCGTAATAGCGGCCGTTACGGAAATACGACTCGCGCATTGTCCCCTCGCGGGTGAACCCGGCTTTTTCGTAAGCGCGGATCGCCCGTGGATTGTTGGAATAGACTTGGAGTGAGATGCGGTGCAGGTTGAGCTGGTTGAACCCGTAGTCGACGAGCAGTCGCGCCGCTTCAGTGCCATATCCTTTATCCCACTCGTCTTTTTCTCCGATCAGAATTCCAAACACTGCCTTGCGATTGGCATAGTCAATATCGTTAAACCCGCAATTCCCGATATGCCGGTCTCCGTCCTTGATGACAATCGCCACTGAGAAGTGCTTCTCGCTCTTGTACTGGGTGGCGAGCCATTCCTCCTCTCGAATGCGGCTCTTGGGGAATCGCTGTCCGATGGTGGACAACACCTCAGGGTCATTGATCCAGCGTAGACAGCGGTCGACATCACTTTCGTCAAGTGGACGTAAATAAATCCGGTTGCCGATCAGAAACGGGTTGTTCATTGGTCATCACCTTCCCGAAGAAAGAAAATGGGCCCCGCTGTAAATTGGCAGGGCCCGCTGTAGTTCGCCATTATTCGCACTGCGTTTATCCACCCCAGATCGGATACACCGGGAATAGGGATGCAAACACGAGCGCAATGACTGACATCAGCTTGATCAGGATGTCAAGCGACGGGCCGACGGTATCTTTGAGCGGATCGCCCACGGTATCCCCGACCACACTTGCCTCATGCGCTTCCGATCCCTTGCCACCGAAGTGTCCTTCTTCAATGTACTTCTTGGCGTTGTCCATTGCACCGCCGGCGTTGCCGCAGAAAATTGCGAGTTGAATTGCCGACAGCAGTCCACCGACGAGGAAGCCGCCGAGCGCGTACCGTCCGAAGATCAACCCAATGATGAACGGGGTTGTTACTGCTATTCCCGCTGGGAGTAACATCTTGTGAAGGCCGCCGTGGGCGGTGATCGAGATACAGCGGTTGAAATCGGCCTTCTCTTCACCGGACATGATTTTGGGGTTTGCCTTGAACTGGCGCCGGATTTCTTCCACGAGCAACCCGGAGGTATGGCTCACCCCGCGGATGAGGAGGGCGGAGAACACGTATGGCACCATTGCCCCCACGATGAGCCCGGCAAGGACGTACGCTCCCACTGCGATCGGGCTACCGGTGGGTGACAGATTTGCCGCGATCTGCCCCACGATCGGAAGCTGCGGCGGCAGCACTTCAGATGCGCTTCCAATCGCCGACCACATGTACGATGCGATCAGGCCGAGCGTTGCGAACGCCGCCGAGCCGATAGCGAACCCCTTTCCAATTGCGGCGGTGGTGTTACCGATTGCATCGAGCTTATCCGTCCGCTCACGCACTTCGGGCGGCAGTTCGGCCATCGTCGCGATT
Source organism: uncultured Thermotogae bacterium (assembly GCA_964540085.1). Lineage (GTDB taxonomy): Bacteria > Bipolaricaulota > Bipolaricaulia > UBA7950 > UBA9294 > S016-54. The sequence continues at coordinate 427 of CAZILO010000072.1, read as the reverse complement.
CCGCCAGCGTTGTCCGCGATCGGTCCGTAGGTATCGACGGACACCGTCATCGCCACGAATGACAGCATTCCCACTGCGGTGAACGCCACTCCGAGCAGGTTGCCGAACAGGTACGCTCCGATCGTCGCTGCCGCGAGGATAAATACTGGCCAGAACGTGCTCAGCATCCCCAGTGCTAATCCCTCGGCGACACTGATCCCCGGGCCATCCCGGTTCATCTTAGACAACTCGCGTGTTGGTTTATACGTGGTGGACGTGTAGTACTCGGAGAAGAACCCGATCGCAACCCCGGCGATCAGTCCGAGCAGTACCTCGTAGAAAATGTTGAGGTTGAGCGGGGAAAACCAGCAGAACAGGAACGTCGCTACCGCGGTGAGAATAGCAGCCAGCCGTGTCCCGCGCATCAAGATGCTTTCGACGTTGCTCG
>CAZILO010000071.1:0-6054 GCA_964540085.1 uncultured Thermotogae bacterium | reverse complement strand
CAGATAATCGTAATCACCAAGGATGGAGCGGTCGGTGGCGAGGTCGGCGAACAGCAGCGCGTGGTTGACGACGACGATGTTGGCCTCGCGCGCCCGCCGGCGGGCGACGACGGAGAAACAATCGCTATAAAACGGGCAGAACGTGCCCACACACCGATGTGGATTATTGGCAAGGCGTGGCCATAGCCGGCGGCCGGCGGGATCGGAAAGAAACGCGTGATTCTCCTCGATATCACCGGTTTCGGTGCGAAACAGCCATCCAGCAAGGGCGGCAAGTGCGGGCAGAATCTCGTTATCCAGCCCGCCAGCAAGCTCAGGAAACAACGTTTGCCATTGGCGCAGGCACAGATAATTCTCCCGCCCCTTCAGCAGGGCAGCGCGCGCATTCGGAGCTATCCGGGGAAGGAGGAACGGGATATCCTTAAAGTAAAGTTGCTCCTGAAGCTGCTTCGTGCGGGTAGAGACCACGATGCGCGTCTGCGGATGATCGCGCAGGTAAATGAGGGCGGGAACGAGATAGGCGAATGTCTTCCCCGTTCCCGGGCCCGCCTCCACCAGCAACGTTCCTCCGGTGGTGAACGTGCGTGCCACCAGCCGCGCCATCTCCCGCTGTCCGGGGCGGTCCTCAAACGCGGCGAACCCTCGTCCGAGCGTGCCAGTGTCGGAAAACGCGTCATCCAACGTCACCAGTGCTGACGAAGGCGGCGGGGGCGGGGATGAGGCGGGTGGAGGCGGGACCACCGCAGCGCGGGGGGCAAGACCGCGGACAAGCTCGCCCGTCGCTCCGGGCAAGAGGCGGCCAAGCACCGCCAGGAGATCAGGGGAAAGATGGAGCGCCGTTTCGATTAGTGCTGCGAGCAGCGCGACCATGCGCTCGCCGGGCCCAGCAGCGATCCCGAAGTGCGTGCACAATCCGGCTAGACTGTGATTGGACAGAGTGGGAAGGACAGCGCGAGCGACAGCGGACAGATCTATCACCTCGTCGCCAGGAACGCCGTATCCAACGCGTAGTTCAGAGCCGGTGGGAACATCAGCCTTCACCCGCCCGTCGATCACCATGAATTCTTGCCCGGCATCAATCGCGACAAACCGCTGCAGTCCAACCGCTGCCCAGTCTACGTCCATCAGCAGCTCACAGGAGGTGACGCAACAGATCGATGCGCCGCACCACCCCGACCAGCCTTCCCTCCTTATCCACCACTGGCAGGTTCTTCAAGTTCTTCCGGATGATGATGTCGGCGGCCTGAAGATCGTCATCATCCTCGCTGATCGTGATCACATCCGTCCGCATGTAGCGTTCAATCGGATCGTGCGCGATTTGGGCCAGCTTCTTGGACAGTTGGTTGAAATCGGGAATAAACGATGTGGTGTGCAGCATCTCAAAATAGCCCGGCAATGCCGCCCTGATCAGATCCTTCTCCGAAATCACCCCGATCAGCACGCCGGCATCATCGACAATGGGCATACTTGGCATATCAGCGCTGTTGAGGATGAAGATCAACTCCCGCACCGGAATGTCTTTTTCCACCGCAGTTAGGTCTTTTGTCATGATCTCACGCACGCGCATCCGTTCCTCCAATTGGCGTTAAGGAAACGCGCTCCATCTCACGTTCAATGCGCGTTACATCGCGGCACAGTTTCTCAGTGCTTTCCGCGTTGACGATCCCCGCGGCCATTCCGAACCGGAGCGCATCGGGAAGCGGGACGCCGGTGTACAACTTATATACCACCCCAGCAACGAGGGCATCGTCGGCTCCCACCAGGTTCTTGAACTCCGTTGCCCGCACCCGTCCCTCTATTTCCCAAACACCATCCCGGGTAATCACGATGTCTCCCACCACCTCGTGAGACACGATCAGTAACTCCACCCCCTGGGATACCACCCGCTTGCCAACGGCAATAATTTCTTCTTGAGACGTTACCGGCATCCCGTCGACCGTCATGTGCTCACGTGTGTCCGGTTTGACAAGATACGGACCGGCAGCTAAAACTCGTGTCAGGGCCGGACCTCCTGCCATCGCCACCACTCGTGCTCCCGCCGCTCGCGCCTGCGTTGCCAGGACGCGATAGATGTCGGGATCGACTCCGGGAGGAAGGCTGCCCGCAATGACAACCCACTTTGCCCGTGAAATGATCCGATTGTAGCGCCGCATAAACCGAGCAACTTCATCCGGGGACACCGTCGGTCCCTCCTCACCGACCATGATCGGGATAAATTCTCGCCCCCGTTCGAGTATGGTGACGTTGGTGCGCGTTTCGCCAGTTGTCCACACGAAATTGGTCGTTACCCCCTCGTCGCGCAGTCCGCGCACAATCACGTGTCCGGTATAGCCACCGACGAATCCCATCGCAACGTTCTCCACCCCGAAACGTGCGAGCAGGATGGAGATATTCACCCCTTTCCCGCCTGCCGATGTGGAACTGCGCCAGGCGCGAGTGAGAAACTCCTCCTGTGTTGTCTCTCCGATGAGCAACCGGTCCACCCAATAGATCTTGTCGATTGCGGGGTTGAGCGTTACGGTGACGATCATGTCATCGCCTCACCTCCGCCGGGACATCGACCGTGCCAGTAAGCCCAGCGGACGACGCGGCGCTGATACGGACGGGAACGATTTCCCCAATTGCGACTTCCACGTCCGGCATGGTGACAGTGCGATGGTCATCCGTGCGGCCGTAATAGGTGCCGCTGCGGTTACGTCCCTCCACGAGCACGGCCACCGTCCGCCCGATAAACCCGCGATTGAGGTCGAGAGCGATCGCTCGCGCCAGCTCCAGAACAGCGCGCAATCGCGCCTCTTTCAGCGCTGCCGGAACGTCGTCCGGAAGCCGGGCGCTGCGTGTGCCCGGGCGGGGCGAGTACTTGGCGACGAAAATCGTGCCGAACCGCGCTTGCTCAATAAGCCGCAACGTATCCTGAAAATCGGCGTCTGTCTCCCCGGGGTAACCGACGATGATGTCGGTGGTGACGTTGATCCCCGGGACGAGCGCGCGTGCCCGATCGACGATCGCCAGGAAATCAGCCGCGGTGTACCCCCGGTTCATTGCGTGCAGGATGCGATCGCTCCCCGATTGGACTGCGAGATGGATGTGATTACAGATGTTGTCGTAGTGCGCGACTGTCTCCAACACGCGTGGCGTCATATCGCGGGGATGAGAGCTTGTGAACCGGATGCGCCGTGGACCGATGCGGGCCACCTGTTCCAGCAGGTCCGCGAAATCTCCATACTCGGGGCGGTCTCTGCCGTAGGAATCGACATTCTGTCCGAGAAGAAGGATCTCGGGATACCCGGCCGCGACCGCATCCCTTACCTCGGCGAGTACGTGTTGCGGGGGACGACTGCGCAGCGGTCCGCGTGAATACGGGACGATGCAATATGAGCAAAAATTGGAACAACCCTCGGTGATTGTCACCATCGCCGTCACCGCGCTCATCCGCCGTACCGGAAGCTCTTCGGTGCCAACAGCGGGCGGCAGATGCATAATTCTCTCACCGTTGGATGCAACGCGGGCGATAATCCCGGGCAGAGCGGTGAGATCGCTTGTCCCGAACAGAAAGTCGATTGCCGGGAACCGCTGCATCAACTCCGCGCCCCGTACCTGAGCGATACAGCCTCCAAACCCGAACAGCACCGGTCGCTGCTTTTTAAGCTGCATCACCTCACCAATGCGTCCATACACCTTCTCCTCCGCTTTCTGGCGCACGGCGCATGTGTTGAAAATTACGATATCGGCGGTGTCGATAGTGGTGGTGAGCCCGTACCCCGCTTGCATAAGCAGGCCGGCGATCCGCTCTGACTGATGGACGTTCATCTGGCAGCCCCACGTCTCGATGTACACTCGTTTGCTCATGGTTCCACTATACCGAACTGAGGAAACCTCGTCAATCCAACGGAAACTGGCCATCGAGCCGCTCAGTCCGGTATTATCACGATATGATCATGCGGCGGTTCGATCGGTATCTGCTACTCGAGATGGTGGGCCCGTTTCTCATCTCCATCGCCGGGTTGTTTCTGTTTATTGTCCTCAACTTGATTCTCTCCCTGTCCGGGTTGATGGTGGACCGCGGGGTGGGAGCGGCAACCATGCTTCGCCTGCTGGTGTTTAAAACCCCGAGCATGCTCGTTATCGCGCTTCCGGTGAGCGCACTGTTCGCTACATTCCTCGGGCTGGGGCGACTTGTGCACGATCGTGAGATCATGGCGTTGGAGGCAAGCGGAGTTTCTCTGCGCCGCATTCTTGTTCCGCTCATCATCGCCGCGTTTATCCTCGGGGTCGGTGATTTTGTCCTCTACAACTGGGCCGTCCCGCCGGCTGAACACGCGTATCAGATGCAATTGCGGTCGATCATCTTTCGCTCCAGCACGCCGCACATCCGCACGAACACGTTCTTCACCGGACCGCAGGGGGTGTTCTTTTACGTGCGCCGGTACGATGAGGCTGACAAGAGCCTGCACGACGTGCTCGTGTACGATACGAACGGCCGTCTGTTTCCGCAGGCAAACGCGGCGGTTACGATCCTTACCGCGGCACAAGGGCGGTGGACTAATGATACGTGGGATCTCACTGATGGCCGCGTGTATGGATACAACTCCGATGGCACCCTCATCTACACTGGTAAGTTTGACCAGCTCCAGGTTTCCACTGGTCCGGCGGGCACAGCGGCGTTGCTGTCATCCCGCACCCCAGCCGAGATGAGCATTGGAGAACTGCGCCAGCGCATTGCCTTGCTGCGCAGGAGCGGCTTGCCCGTGAACGACCTCGTCGTCGAATGCAACCTCAAAGGGGCAATCCCGCTCGCGGCGGCTGTATTCGTACTGTTTGGAGGCGCGACCAGTCTGTTATTCGCATGGCGGAGCCGGGCGGTGGGAATCGTGATTGGGTTCCTCCTCGTCGGACTGTTTCAGGGAACGCTCCTGTGGACACAGACGTTGGGGCGACGTGGACTGCTCCCAGCGCCGCTTGCCGCGTGGATTCCCGACATCGTGTTCGGGGCCGTGGGGATCATCATGCTCTTTCGCCTCGACCGCCTGCGCCGCCGCGACTGGCGCACGTGGATCCGCCGCGTATTCCCGTTCCTCGCAATCATGCTCGTAGTTGGATTCACCGCTGTTGGAAAATCACCGCCGGTGGCGATTACCTGCGATAAGCTGTTTATCGCTGCTGATAATTCACGCGTAACCGCGACCGGATCAGTGCATCTGTCGTATGAGAAGACCGACCTTACTGCCGATCAGGTAAAACTCGTAAAGACCGCAGATGGGAGTTGGACCCTCACTGCCGCTGGCAACGTCACAATCGCGGTGGGAGATGGATTTACCCTCACCGGTGATCGCCTGACCGCCGTATTGGCCTCGCATGACACCGGTGTTACCACGACGGCGGCGAGCGCAACCGCGTTCCACGGCCAAAGCGAGTTTGTGAACTCCAAGGGGGAAAAACACGTTCTTATCTATCGCGCTGCGGAAGGGAAGATATCGTTTGCCGCCAGCGGTGATGTATCCGCGATTGAGATGACGGACGGCGTACTCTCTACCTGCGACTGCTGCGGCGGCACCGTGTCCGCGCAGCCGTACGCAATCCACACCGGAAAGTTCATTCTGTATCCGGATAAGCTGATCGTGGCGTTTAACCTGTCCGTGACATCGTTCGGAATGCCGGTGTTCTGGCTTCCGGTGTACGTGCAGCCGCTCAAACAGACGCTGGACAGCCCGCTGTTCCCGGCGATTGGCCGCAGCGCAGTACGCGGATTTTTCCTAAAATGGAACTTTCCCTACTACCTTGACCGTGACAATTACGGCACAATCCTGTTTGACTACTTCAACCGGTTTCACGAGATCGGGTTGGGGGCAGTTGTCCATTATGCCCTCGCCGGAATTGCGGGGACAGCACGCGTCTACTTCTTTCCCGCTCGCGTTGGCGATTCCATCACCGAGTTCTCACTGGCTCCATCCATCGCTTTACCCGGCGGCGGCCATGCTAGCGGCAGCATGAGCTATCGCCGGGTAGGGACGCGGCGTGACCTATCATTCTCGTTTTCCGGCACCCGACCGCTCG
>CAZILO010000070.1:0-6153 GCA_964540085.1 uncultured Thermotogae bacterium | reverse complement strand
CGAGCAAAGCGATCACCGCTACTGGCACGCAGGTGACGAGTGACGTAACGATCACCCTGTCGGGAGCCGGTTGGTACCAGATCAGCGCACCGTGGAGCTATCCGAAGAGCGCGATCATGGTGACCAACGGTGGCGTGACCAAGAGCTGGGCTGACGCTGTCAGTGCTGGCTGGGTGCGCGACCAGATCTACGGGTACACTGCGACTGGCGGTGCGTACACCACACCGACGACGATGGATCCGTGGTACGGTTACTGGATGCTTGCAAATGTGAGCGGTTTGACGTTGACGCTCAAGGCGAGCTCGGGCACGCCGGTGAGCGCAAGCTCGGTCAGCACGATGAGTGCGCCGACGACGGTTGCGCCGCTTGGGCTGCCGCCGCTGCCAACAGGTGTTGTGTCCGCAGCGAATGTGAGTGTGCTGCCGATGCCCAACCCAGTCACACAGGACGCAATTGTCACGTTTTGGGTGAAGGGTATTTGTCCATGTTTGGTGGATGGGTTGCGGGTTAACGTGTACGATCTTGCCGGGAACCCCGTATGGAGCGGCAGTGGCAGCGATGCAGTAGTCTATTGGGATATGCGCGGAGCTAACCTTGCGAACGGGGTGTACCTCTATCGTGCCGAGGTGAATATCGGCGGTGACTGGAAGCGCATACCGGCTGGGAAGGTGACTATCTTGAGGTAGATAAAACCAGTTACTGTACCGGCAGCTGGCATGGTGGGGTGCGATTGTCCACGTTTACGGATAACATTTCTCCGTGCATTTTGGTGCCTACAGAGACAAGGTTAAGATATCCTGTAACTTAAGGGGGAACACAATGAAAAAGTTTATCATTTTGGTAGTGGGAGCGGCGCTCGTTGGGCTGCTGAGTTTGACGGCGGTTGCCGCGGGAACAAATGCGGGAAGTTTTGCCCGGGAAGGAATCGGAGCGCGTGCACTCGCAATGGGAGGAGCATTTGTTGCTGTCGCGGATGATTCCTCGACGGGGTACTGGAACCCAGCTGGGATCGGCTATATGACCGGGTACCATTTGGGCGGCATGTACGTTATTGGTGGGCAGTTCAGCGTTTCCGATATCAAGTATCAAGACTTGAGCCTTGTGGGAAAGCCGATCCAGACCGGCAGCTTGTCGGCACTTGGAGTGGGCATTACATGGATTAATCATGTAGTTTCCGGTATCCCATACAACGATAACGGAGTGACTAGTACGTTTTCCGATAATCAATCCTTGTTCTTGTTGTCGCTTGCCTGGCCCTTCTCTCTCGGCGATTGGGATGTATCAGCGGGCGCGAACGTTAAGTACTACCGTCACACAGTTCTTACCGGTGTGGGTAGTGGGTTTGGATTTGATCTTGGCTTACTCGCAAAGATAACCGTGGGAGACATCCCGGTCGCATTGGGGTTAATGTCTACTGATACGATGGAGACCACTATCCAATGGCAGGGCACACAACATAACCCGACCAACTATGTTCCGTGGATTGTCAAGGGTGGAGCATCTGCGGTGTTGCTTGATGGGAAATTACGGCTGAGCGGAGATCTCGAGCTTTCCGCGTTGGCTCCTCATTCTCAAAGCTTACGCCATCCCAATTTAGACCAGGCCCATCTGGGGGTGGAAGTAACCCCGATCAGTGAACTAGCACTACGCGGGGGTGTCGTTTTCTGGCGCGATGGTGTACATCAGTGGGCTATGGGAGTGGGCATCACCCCGTGGCAGGGGATAACCGTTGACTACGCGTATGTGCGTGAGGCCAGCGGTTTAGGCGGAGTTACCCATGTGCTTTCAGTTGATTTCGCGTTCTCTAGTTTCAAGCTCCCAAACTGGAAGTTATAGGCAGTATTGCGCTGCGACAATATATGAGATAGCGTCGGGCCTCGTGCCCGACGTTGATCTTTCTCCCTGGAAACGATCGGCGTAGGCAAGCTATGCCGCTACGGCAGTAACACCTGATCGGCGCAGAGCGCACAGAGAAAGTGCAGTGGATAAGAAATTCAAAGACTTAGCGGCCTCCGCGTCTCTGTGGTGCAGTTTAGGGAAGTAGCGGCGGGACCTGCCTTCCCGGTGGAGTCTTGCTCCACTGGGGTGTCCGCCGATAGATTTTCTCGTTGTCGTTTCTGCCGTTGCGGCGGAGCTTGTCTCCGACGTTGCTGGGTTCGAGATTGTGCGCCGCGAAGTAGGTATTGCTAATTATAGTTGTATCTTCTTCCATGCTCCTTGTTTGAATTTCAACGCCATAAACAGGGCAAACGCAAGCCAGTACACGAACTCGCCCGCCCATGCGCCGATGATGCCGCCGTGGAGCTGGATACCAAACAAGTAGGCGGTGGGGAGGTAGATTCCCCCACACACGAGGAGTTCAATTCCCATCACGTAGCGCGTGTTGCCCGCTCCTTGCAATCCCTGGCTGAGCACGATTGCCATCCCGTCGAGGATTTGCGTTGCGCCGAGGAGGATCAATGGCGTCCGCCCGAGGGCGATCACCGCGGGATTGTCAGTGTAAATTGCGAATATCTCCCGTGGGAACGCAATAAACAGCAGCCCAATTCCGGCCATCAGATACGACGCAAGTTTAGCCGCTTCCCAGCCGTACGCTTCCGCCTCATCCGGGCGGGCGGCACCGAGGTTTTGTCCGATGAGAGTAGCGGCGGCGACACCGATCCCGATTGCGGGCATAATCGACAACCCGAGCACGGACCGGATGACGTTGCTCGCCGCCAGCGCCAGCGTGCCGATGCGGGACACGATAGAAAAGAACGCGAAGAAGCTGCCGTTGGAGATAATGCGCTGTGCCATCACTGGCCCGGATAGGCGCAGAATCGGCGCTACTTGGTGTGGCCAGTTTCGGATGTGGTGGTATGGTGCGAACCGATGGCGGTAGCGAGGAAAGAGGCTCACCGTGACGAAGTAGACAGTGCCGATTCCCGTGGCGATGGTGGAGGCGATTGCCGCGCCTGCGATCCCTAATTTCGGAAATCCACCGCGCCCGAAGATCAGGAGGTAGTCCAGACCGATGTTGACCACGGTGATGATGATCGCGGAATGAAGCTGGCGTTTTGTATCGCCGATTCCATTGTAAAACCCACGGTACACCATGTTCAGGATAAGAAACCCCGCTCCGATGAATCGATAGTAGAGGTAGATTTCCCCCAACGTGGCTACGCGGGGATCGTGTGACAGCGCCGGTGCGATAAATCGGGCGAGCGGGGCGCTTAATAGCACAAATGGAATGCCAAAGAGGATGGCGAGCGCAACACCGCTGCTCAATACCGTGCCACACTCGGGTGTTCTCCCCTCCCCAAACCGGCGGGAGACGATCGTCTGTACCCCAATGCCGATCCCGGCGAGAGAGAAAATAATCGCAAAGTAGCCGACAGCGGCGATTCCGGCGGCGGCAAGCGGGATGGGGCCGAGGTGTCCCAGCATCGCGGTATCGACCACCCCAAGCAGGGTGATGGAAATCATTCCCAACGAAACGGGATAGCCGAGCCGGATTACCGTTCGGGCGAGTGACGGATGAATGGCGAAACTCCTCCAACTGATGTTGATGTTGTGCATTGCCTTCCCTTCCCTCGTTGCGTGCTGGGGTTCTGTTAGTTAACCCGAACGTGTGGACTGGACGATGCGGTACGCCTCGTTGCGGGAGATGCCGAGGACCGCGGTGAGGATCCGCACCGCGCTCTTGGTGCTTACCCCTTCCGCATTCAGCAGTGCAGCGAGCCGGGCCGCCGTTTGTGCAGTTGTGTCAGTGTCCTCTTCCCCGTGCGCACCGGCGATCACCAGGACGATTTCGCCTTTGGCAGGCCGGGACTCCAGTGCGTGTTCGATTTCCGCCGGAGTGCCGCGGATGAACTCCTCGTGCACCTTGGTGAGCTCGCGGGCGAGGACGAGCATGCGGTTGGGCATAATCGCGCGCATGATCGCCAGAGTGGAACTGAGGCGATGCGGCGACTCGTAGATGATGATGGTGCGCGGCTCGACGCGCAGGGCGGTGATGCGGGCACGGCGGGCTGCCTCCGCACGCGGAAGAATCCCCTCGAAGCAGAACCGATCGGACGGCAGCCCAGAGGCGACAAGGGCGGCGAGGGCGGCGCTTGGTCCGGGAATTGGCACGACCTTGATTCCATGTTCCACGGCGGCGCGGACGAGCGGATAGCCGGGGTCGCTTACAAGCGGGGTGCCAGCGTCGGACACGAGGGCGATGTTCTTTCCAGTACGCAGTAACGCGATTGTTTCGTCCACGCGGGCGCGCTCGGCCCCCTGGTAGCAACTGCGATAAAACGGGGTTGCAATGTGATAACGAGCGCGGAGCTTGGACGTGGTGCGTGTGTCCTCGGCAATGATGTAATCGACCTCACGCAACGTGCGAATTGCGCGCAGGCTGATGTCGTCCAAGTTTCCGATCGGAGTCGAGACAACGTACAGGATCCCTGCCATGGATAACCTCTTCTAAATGCTGCCGGCTTGCTGAAGGGGACGCGCTCTCGTCGCAGGCGTGTCCCGCCACCATGACGGCATCGGGGAAACCAACCTACACGCCTTAATAACCACCGCCAACCGTCTGATATCCGTTATGGCTATCCCGTGCCGGCTTTTAATTCTTCAACCGTCTGCTCCACCCGGGTAAGTCGCACATTCGTGGTCACCCGTTCCTGATCCCAGCGCAGGAGGATTGTCATCATCTTGTCCATGCCCGTTACAAGCTCGTCAAACCGCCGGTTAAGCTCGTCGCGGGTGGCCATCTGATCCAACCGAGTGCGGTTTTCGATCACCTGCTGGATGAGTCGGTCGATCTTAGCGGAGTTGGAGTCGATCTTGACGGAATTGGCCTCGATCTTGGTAGCATTGGCGTCAATCTTAGCAGCGAGCCGTTGCTCTACATCGGTGAGCCTACGATCAACCGTGACAATCTTGCTGGCGTTGGCATCGATCTTGGCACCGAGTTCTTGCTTTACCTGATCAAGATCTGTCTTCGTAGCTGGTTCGTTCTGTAGATTGTCTCTCACGTTGTCCTCCGTAACCTTTATAACAACTACCGCTGGAGAGCGCCAATTTTGGGAACATGCGGACGGGGGGGAAAATTACACTCCAGCGTTACACTATCCCGCACCGCCCGCGTTATTTTTCAATCGCGGCAAGGATCGCCGGGAGAAATTGGGGCAAATCGCGCGGGGTGCGGGCGGTGATTAAGTTGCCGTCGATCACGACCGGTTCGTCGACCCAGTTTGCCCCGGCGGCGCGGAGGTCGTCACGGATCGAGCGGTATGATGTAAGACGCCGTCCGGAGACGATTCCCGCTGACACGAGCACCGAGCCGGCGTGGCAGATCGCGGCGATCACGATCCCGGTTTCGTTCGCCATCCGTACAAGCTCGACCGCGGTGTCGTGCAGTCGCAACCTATCCGGCGCGTGCCCACCCGGAATGAGGAGCGCCTTCACCCCGGATAGATTGACGGCGGAGAACGCGGCGTCGGTTTTCACTTCAATCCCGTGTTTTCCCGCGTAGAGCTTGTCCGCTTTGGCGCCGGCTACTGTAACTGTGTATCCGGCCTCGAGGAATCGGTAGTACGGAACCCACAGCTCGAACTCCTCGTAGCCATCCTCGACAAAAATCACGATATCGGCCATGTATATTCCTCCTTTATGTTCAGGTTATCCGATCACAACGCGATGGGCAACGCTCGCGTGCATGCAGCAAGGTGGCGAAATTTCTGCTATCATTTTTGTTATGGAAGGGCTTACTGGATTGGGAAAACTGCTTGTGATCACAGGCGGAGTTTTGATCCTGGTGGGGCTGTTTCTGTGGGGGAAGCTTCCGTTCCTCGGACGCCTCCCGGGCGACATCCGCATCGAGCGGGACGGGGTTTTCATCTATATTCCAATTACCTCCATGCTCGTTATCTCCGCGCTCCTTACCCTCATTGGGTTCCTCTTCCGGAAGCGATGAGGGCTTGACTGTCTTCCCACGCGGAATTATACTGGTCGTAGACTGGTCTAAAGGAGATGTCCCATGCTCACCGTCGGAGCCTATGAAGCCAAAACCAAACTCTCTCACCTGCTGGAACGGGTGGCCAATGGGGAGCGGATCGTGATCACCAAGCACGGGGTGCCCGTGGCGGTCCTCGAGCCGTTCCAGCGCCCGCAAAAGCGCGA
>CAZILO010000069.1:0-6158 GCA_964540085.1 uncultured Thermotogae bacterium | reverse complement strand
CGGGATTGTTGCGCAGGCCAATTTCGATATCCGTGCTGGGCTGACCGCGTTGGGAGCGTCGCTTGGACGGGCATTCCAGATCCGCGACGATATCCTCGGCATTTGGGGGGACGACGCTATCACCGGAAAACCGCACGGTTCCGATATCCGCCGCAAGAAAAAGTCTCTGCCGGTAGTAATTGGGCTCGCGCGCGCGACCGGACCGGATCGGGACCGACTTTTGTCCGCCTATAACCAACACCGGTTGACCGATGCCGATGTCACCGCGGTAGTGGAAGTTATGGAACGACTGGGGGTACGGGAAGCAAGCGAACAGATGGCCATTGCTTACCTAAATCAAGCCCGTGATGCGGTTACCCGGCTTGGGTTTAACGCGGACGACGCGGGCCGAATGACGGAGTTAATCGACTATTTAGCGAGGAGACAAAAATGAAACGACCACTCAAATTGGACCTGGCAATGGCGCGATACATCGTCGCGCAGAAGGCGAAGGGAAGGAAACTGTTCCCGTTTGTAACGATGCTCGAACCGCTCGAGGCGTGCAATTTGCGGTGCCTTGGATGCGGGCGAGTTAAGGAATACGCGAACTTTATGGATCAAAGGTTGTCGGTGGAGCAATCGATGGACGCGGTACACGCGTCCGGCGCTCCGATCGTGTCCATCGCCGGCGGTGAGCCGCTCTTGCATCCGCAGATCAAGGAAATCGTGGACGCGATTATCGCCGAGAAGCGGTTCGTATACCTGTGTACAAATGGGCTCCTTCTCCAGGAAAAGCTCGATTTGTTCAAACCAAGCGAGTATTTCTCGTTCGTCGTCCATCTTGACGGCACGAAAAAGATCCATGATTACGTAACGCAGCACGAAGGAACGTATGACGCCGCAATGGCCGGGCTTAAAGACGCAATCAAACGCGGATTCCGGGTGAATACAAACACCACCGTGTTCCACGGTTCGGACGTGGACGACCTGTACAAGCTGTTCTCCACCCTCACCGAACTCGGCGTGGAAGGATTGATGATCTCGCCCGGATATGCGTACAAAGAGGTATCTGACCGCGAGCTGTTCCTCGAGCGCCAGGAATCGATCAAGGTGTTCCGTAAGGTGCTCGATCCACGCAATAACTTCCCGTTCTACAACAACCCGCTGTATCTCGATTTTCTGCGCGGAGAGCGAACCTATCCATGCGCGGCGTGGACAACCCCGACGTACACCGTCCGCGGCTGGCGGAAACCGTGCTACATCCTTGCCGATGAGCACGTGGACGACATAAACGAGCTGTTGGATCCTAAATTATGGGAGAAATATGGGCCGGGGAAGGACCGACGGTGCACGAACTGCATGATGCACTCCGGGTTCGAAGGCGCGACCATTCTGGAAGCGTTCTCGCGCCCCCGCGATCTCCTTACCCTCGCCCGCAAAGGGAGATGATCGTAGTCGTGGCGTGTTTTCGCAGTGAAACAGCGTGGATTAAAACAACTCCGGCAATGCGGGTGGTGCGGGTGCGTCCCGGCGCCCCCGCGGGGTTTGAACGCGCTGTCACCGCGGCCGGACCGATCGACTTGCTGGTGTCGGCCGGATTCTGCGGCGGCCTTGATCCAAGCCTGAAACTGGGGGAGCTCATATTGGCAACGGAGATCATCCACCGTGGCAGAACAATTCGGATCGCACCTGCGTTGTTGAAACGGGCTCAAGCCGCGCTCGACCGCGGTGGAGTCGCGTATCGCCCCGGCCCGATTGTCACCGCGCCGCGAGTTATCGCGACCCACGCCGATAAGGCTGGCCTGCACGCTGACACGGGCGCTGTCGGGGTGGAGATGGAGGCCGGCATCCTCGCCGCGTGGGCACAGACGCGCGAGATCCCATTTCTGGCTGTGAAGTCAGTTCTCGATCCGGTCGATGCGGAGTTGCCGCTGCGCACCGGCTGGGACGCGGTCCGACGCCCCGGGGCTGCGATTCGAGTCGGGCGCGCTGCCCGTAATGCCGGAAAGACACTCGGAATTGGGGTCGGAATAGTGGCGCAGGAATTTGGAGGTGCAAAATGACACGGAGAGCAGTGCACGTCGGTGGAGTCATGATCGGAGGTGGCGCACCGGTGACGGTGCAATCGATGACCAACACCGATACCCGCGACGTCGCCGCGACCGTCGCCCAGATTAACCGCCTCCACGCTGCTGGCTGCGAGATCGTGCGCGTTGCTGTCCCTGATCAACGGGCAGCAGCAGCGTTGCCCGAGATCAAACAACGAATATCCATCCCGCTTGTAGCCGACATCCACTTCAGCCACCGCCTTGCCCTCGCCGCGATCGCAGCCGGAGTCGACAAACTGCGCCTCAACCCGGGCAACATCACCGATCCGGATAAGATCGGAGAGGTGGTAGAAGCGGCAAAAACCGCTGGCATCCCAATCCGCGTCGGCGCAAACTCGGGATCGCTCGCCCCTGAGTTCCGCGGGCCGCACGGCGAAGCAACAGCGGAGGGAATGGTGCAAAGCGCGCTCCGCGAGGTGCGTATTTTGGAGGAGCACGACTTCCGCGATATCGTGATCTCGCTTAAGGCGACCGACGTTCCGATGACACTCGCTGCCTATCGCATGATTGTGCGCGAAGTCGATTACCCCCTTCACGTTGGCATCACTGAAGCTGGTACCCCGTGGGAGGGCGCAATTCGGTCCGCGGTCGGGCTGGGGATCCTGCTCGACGAGGGGTTGGGCGACACAATGCGTGTTTCCCTCACCGGCGATCCGGTGGAGGAAGTACGCGTTGCCTATGCGATTCTCCGCGCTCTCGGGCTGCGGAAGCGTGGAATCACGTACCGCGTCTGCCCGACGTGTGGCCGCACTGAGATTGACCTGCTCAAGGTGGCAACGGCCGTACAGGCGGCCCTCGTGGATGTATCGGTTCCGCTCACCGTGGCGATGATGGGCTGTGTTGTGAACGGGGTTGGCGAGGCGAGCGAGGCCGACGTCGGCCTTGTCGGCGGGGCACACGTGGGAACGATCTACGTGCGGGGCAAAATCGCGCGCCGCAACGTCCCCGAGGACCAACTCGCCGACGCAATGATCGCCGCTGTGCGCACGCTTGCCGCGGAGGTGGGTGATGACTGAGGTCAAGATCAGGACCGAGCTCGATCAGGCCATCGATCAGGGCGTGGCTCGGCTTCTCTCCCTGCAGTACGACGACGGCTATTGGTGGGGCGAGTTGGAATCGAACGTAACGATCACCGCCGAACACCTGTTTTTGACCCACATTCTTGGCGCTGTGAACCGCGACGAATGGCGCAAGATCGCGAATTACATCCTGTCCCAACAGCGGGACGACGGCACGTGGGCGATCTGGTACGACGGCCCAGGTGACCTGTCGACAACGATTGAGGCGTACTTGGCGCTAAAGCTCGCTGGGACCGATCCTGACTCGCCGCCAATGCGGGCGGCACGCACGTTCATCCTGAAAAACGGCGGCGTGGAGAAGGCGCGGATATTCACCAAAATTTGGCTTGCCGTTCTGGGAGAGTGGGACTGGCGCGGCACCCCGATGATGCCCCCCGAGGTGATATTTCTTCCGCATTGGTTCCCAGTGAGTATTTACGACTTCGCGTGCTGGGCACGGGGAACGGTCGTGCCGATGACAATCATCCAGACGCTGCGGCCGGTATTTCCTCTCCCCAAATACGCTCATATTGACGAGCTTTATGTAAACGGCAAAGCGAACGCCGACCTGCGCATTCCGGTGACGAAGAACTCATCGTGGTCCAAGGGGTTCCGATTGCTGGACAAGTTGCTGCGGGGCTATGACCGAGCGCCGATAAAACCGGGCCGACGGGCTGCAATCCGCCGGGCGGAACGGTGGATCGTCGCCCGTCAAGAAGCGGACGGATCGTGGGGCGGAATCCAACCTCCGTGGGTGTACTCATTGATCGCGCTTAAGGCACTCGGCTACCCACTCGATCACCCTGTGATGCGGCGGGGACTATCCGGATTCTACGGTGAAACCGGATTTGCGATCGAAGACCGGAACACATTCCGCCTCCAGTCGTGTTTGTCGCCAGTGTGGGACACCGCCCTCGCCGCCCTCGCCCTTCAGGACGCCGGGCTGGCACCCGACCATCCTGCCCTCGTCAAGGCGGGAGAGTGGTTGCTGCACGAGCAGATTTTCGTGGACGGAGACTGGCGGGTGCGCGCGAAAGCACGTCCCGGCGGATGGGCGTTTGAGTTCGCAAACGACATCTATCCCGACACTGACGACACCGCGGTTGTGATGATCGCGCTCAACGATCTTGCCCTACCCGCAACTGATAAACGGCGGGCGCTGGCACGCGGACTCGAATGGCTCATTGGAATGCAGAGCAAAAACGGAGGCTGGGGGGCGTTTGACCGCAATAACACCAAGGCGTTCCTGCGTGAGATTCCATTCGCCGATTTTGGAGAGGTGATCGACCCCCCGTCCGTCGACGTCACCGCTCACATCGTCGAACTCCTCGGTCGACTCGGGTACGAAAAGGGATTCGCGCCGATCGATCGCGCGCTTGCATACATCAAACGTGAGCAGGATCCGGATGGGGCGTGGTTCGGGCGCTGGGGAGTGAATTTGACCTACGGAATTGGCGCGGTCCTACCGGCGCTCGCCGCGGTTGGAGAAGATATGAATGCTCCCTACGTCCGCCGGGCGGTGGAATGGCTGCTCACGCATCAAAATGACGACGGCGGGTGGGGAGAGCGGATTGAAGGCTATTATGATCCCGACTGGCGTGGCCGTGGCCCGTCAACTCCGTCCCAAACAGCATGGGCGTTGCTCGGGTTGATCGCCGCCGGCCGGGCAAATCACCCCGCCGCCCAGCGTGGGGTCGAATTTCTGATCGCGACACAAACCGATACTGGAGGATGGGATGAACCGTATTTCACCGGGACCGGGTTCCCAACCGACTTTATGATTAACTACCACTTGTACCGCGACGTATTCCCGGTAATGGCCCTCGGCCGGTATCGGAGGGCGGTGAAGGAGGAAGAATGAAAATTGTACGCGCTAAGGTACTTGGGTTCTGCTTCGGGGTCAACCGCGCGGTGGAGATGATTGAGACAAACCTGCGTGAGCACGGCCCGCTGTACACCCTGGGGGCGATCGTGCACAACACGCACGTCGTCAACGCACTGGCAGCAAAGGGAGCAACCCTTGTTCACTCGTTGGACGAGGTCCCACCCGGGAGCACAGTGGCGATCACCGCCCACGGGGCCGGAGACGAGGTGTATTCCGAGATCAAACGGCGCGGGCTGCGATTGGTGGATACCACATGCACCATTGTCCGCCGCGCACAACAGACGGCGGCGCAACTCGTCGACGAGGGGTACTTTGTCGTGGTGTACGGGGAAGCCGACCATCCCGAAGTAAAGGGGATTTTGTCCTGGACACGGGGCCAGGGAATCGCCACCCTTGTCCCGGACATCGAACTCCCCCCGGGAGTAAGAAAAGTGGGGCTCATCGCACAGACGACGAAAAAACCGGAACTGTTCGCAAAATTCGCGCGATCACTCACCATGCTCTACACCGGCAAGGTCGGCGAGATACGAATCATCGATACCACCTGCCCCGAGACCGGGCGGCGTTACCAAGCGGCGCGCGACCTCGCTACGGAAGTGGATTTGCTGATCGTAGTCGGCAGCCGGTCGTCAGCGAACACGCGCAAGCTCGCTGAGACGTGTCGCGACACCGGGGTCCCAACTTATCACATCGAGTCGGCGACCGAGACCGATCCGGAGGGGGTGGCCGCGGCGGCCCGGGCCAGAAGACGAAGCACGGCTGGCTACAGGGCGTCCACCCTCGATAGGCAATAGGTGTCCTGCCGCTCCCGAGCGCAAGACGGAAAGGGGATCGAGGCCCCTCGCGCTGCACACGAACCGGACGGGGGGTGACTGGGAGGCCGCACGTGGTCCATACTGTGGGTGGGACGACCCGAGGAGGTTTCTATGGCCGATCTGAAAAACACGGTGCTCGACGAGATGAAGAAGGCCGGCAAGCCCGTGCGTCCCGGCGACGTGGCCAAGGCGCTGGAGGTGGACTCGAAGCTGGTCTCCAAGGCCATCAAGCAGCTCAAGGACGAGGGGAAGGTCATCTCCCCCAAGCGCTGCTTCTACGCCCCGGCCGGTTGAGCCTCAGCCGCCCCCGCCG
>CAZILO010000068.1:0-6238 GCA_964540085.1 uncultured Thermotogae bacterium | reverse complement strand
CGGATGGGGCACATGCCGTACCAAGCATGTTTGCGAAGTAAATGACGATTTTCAGGACCTGCACGAATCAGTAAATCAAGCGCAGGGATATGTGTTCATCACCCCGTCGTATTTTGGGGCAATGGGAGAGGCAATGCGGGCGTTTCTCGACCGCCTCCGGCGCTGCGAGGCAACTAAAGATCCGGCGCTCGGCGAGGAAAGCGCATTGCTCGGAAAGCCGACGGTGGGGATTGTTGTGGCCGCGGATGGGAGCGGCGGAGCAGTGACCACGTTGGCCGAACTCGCCGGGATAATGCAGCAGATGCAGGCGTTGGTGTTCGACTTGATCCCAGTGACCGAGAAAACGCAGACCTACCAGCTGGAGACGGTGCACGACGCGCTGTTAGCAATGGTCAATCTGCCACCGGCGATGAGTATATCCGCAGCATCGCGGCAGAAAGCAGCCGAGGTACGAAAGCGGCACGCCGTTCGCAAACGCAAACGCCGGTGATTACCGCTCCAATGCGGAATGCGCCCGGTCCACCACTGCGTCTAAATCGGGCGGGGATTGCCCCCCACCGCCACGGCGCAAATGAAAGAAATACTCGATGTTCCCGGCCGGACCACGCAGCGGCGAGTACGTCGCCCCGATTATTCGCCACGGAGTGGCAGCAGTGACGAAATCGGCGAGGTTGTGT
The DNA here is from genome assembly GCA_964540085.1 of uncultured Thermotogae bacterium. Lineage (GTDB taxonomy): Bacteria > Bipolaricaulota > Bipolaricaulia > UBA7950 > UBA9294 > S016-54. The sequence continues at coordinate 5,561 of CAZILO010000068.1, read as the reverse complement.
AGCACGGTGCGATGAATCGCGGGGTCGCGTACTACGCCACCTCGGGTTACGTTTTCCCGTCCCGCCTCGAACTGCGGTTTGACAAGGGCGATGATCTCTCCGCGAGCGCCGATGATATCGGATAGTGGCGGAATGATAAGCCGCAGTGAGATAAACGCCACATCGATTGTGGCGAGATCAACCTGTTCGCCGATGTCATCATACGTGAGGTAGCGTGCGTTTATCCCCTCGTGCACCACCACCCGGGGATCGTTACGCAACCGCCAATCGAGCTGGCCCTTGCCGACATCGACGCAATGCACCCGCGTTGCCCCGTGCTTGAGCAGACAATCGGTGAACCCACCAGTCGAACTTCCCACATCGAGGCACACCATTCCGCTCGGGTCAACCCGAAAATCGATGAGCGCGCCTGCGAGCTTTTCCCCGCCGCGGCTGACGTACGGCGCTGGTGCGACGAGTTCGATCTCCGCATCGAGATCGACCATGTGACCGGGCCGGTATACGACTTGACCATCTACTTTCACCCGCCCCGCCATGATCATTCGCTGCGCTTTCGATCGGCTTCGGATCAGGCGGCGCTGCGTGACGATTTTATCCAGGCGTTCTTTGGTCACCGCTTACGCCGGACTCGGAGCCATTGTCTGTTGATACGCCGCGATCCCGGCGCGCAGCAGCTCAACAGCGCGGATGAGTTTTTCCTCCTCGAGCACGTACGCGATCCGCACTTCGTCCTTCCCCTTTCCCGGCGTTGCGTAGAACCCGGTTCCGGGGGCGACCATCACCGTCTCACCGTGCTGGTCAAAATCGGTGAGCAGGAACCGCGCGAATCGCTCGCAGTCATCGATCGGGAGCTTGGCGATCACGTAAAACGCCCCCGCCGGCTGTTGGCACACAATCCCGGGGATGGTCTGCAACGCCGCGTACAGGGTATCGCGGCGCGCGTGAAACTTGGCAATCATCGTCGCAATCGCGTCGTTGTGATGAGGATCATTGAGAAACGCAGTGAGCCCGAGTTGCCCAAATGTCGGTGGCGACAGGCGTGCTTGTGCCATCCGGTTGACGGCATCCATCACCGCGGCATTGTGCGATGCAATCACGCCAATCCGTGCTCCACACGCCGAGATCCGCTTGGATATGCTGTCCACCAGGATTGCATGGTCACGCAACTCGGGAAAGTCAAACACGCTCACCGCCGTCCCCTCGTACACGAACTCTCGGTACACCTCGTCCGAGATGACGAACAGGTCATGTTTGATGGCCAACTCCGCTATCCGTTCGAGTTCGTCGCGGGTGTACACCACTCCGGTGGGATTGCCCGGATTGGAGAACAAGATCGCGCGTGTGCGCGGGGTAATCTTCTTCTCCATCGCTGCCACCGACGGAAGGTGAAATCCGTCTTCAGCGTAGGTGGTGATCGGGGTAATGCGGATGTTGGTGAGGTACGCGTAGCCGCGGTAGTTGGGGTAAAACGGCTCCGGGGCGAGAATGTCGTCACCGGGATCAGTCGCCGCTTTCATCGCGAATGTGAACGCTTCGCTCCCTCCGATCGTAACGCACATCTCAGTGGTGGCAACCTCGATCCCATGCTCCGCATAGTAATTGTGCAGTGCGTCCAATGTCGCCGGCATACCCCGCGACGGACTGTAGGACAGAACGGCGATGTCCGCGTTTTTAATCCCGTCCATGAACGCGCGCGGCGTTGGGATATCCGGCTGGCCGATGTTCAGATGATAAATGACCTTTCCCGCCGCCTCCGCCGCTTGCGCGAGTGGAGTGAGCTTGCGAATCGGCGATGCGGGGAGTTGTGCTGTCCGCTTCGAAATGTTAGGCATAATCGAGGATCCACACCTCCTGTGTCGCGGGGAGGTTTGCCCGCGTGAGGGTCACCTCCGAGCTACCAATTTTCTTGACATTGTGCATCCGACGAAGGAAGTTCTCCACCGGCGCAATCGGAAAATCATCGCCGAGGATGTCGGTCTTGTAGTGCATCGGGAATATGATTTTCAAATGGGGAAGGCGGTTGGCAATCTCAACAGCCTCGTCCGGACCGATCGTGAAGAACCCCCCCACCGGAATGAATGCCACCTCAACATCGGCCAACGCTGCGGCCTGGTCATCGGTCAACCGTTGGCCAAGGTCGCCGAAGTGAGCAAGGGTAATTCCCGCAACGGTGAACTTAAAGATCGTGTTCTCGCCGCGCTTCTTGCCGCCTTCGTCGTCATGATATGATTTGATCCCAGTAAATGTGATGCCATGAGCGGTGTGCTCGCCCACGCCCCTGATCACCTCAGGGTTGCCCTTAACGCGGTCAACGGCGTTGTGGTCGAAGTGCTCGTGGCTGACGGTGACGATATCCACGGGATAGTCCGGCGGACGATAGGGAAGCTGCTCGTTGTACGGATCAGTGATAATCCGCACCCCGTCGCCTTCAATCAAAAAGCACGAATGTCCAATCCACTTGATTTTCATACCTTCAACACCTCCTTGGAAAACGCGGTTTGCAGCATCTGGTCCACAAGTTCATCAAATGTGATTCCAGCCGCGGCTGCGGCCATCGGGAGATCGCTCGTCGGTGTCATCCCGGGAATGGTGTTCACCTCGAGAACGTACGGCGTGTCATTCTCCCCCAACCGGAAGTCAACGCGGGAGAATCCGCGACACCTGAGGGCACGATGGGCAGCAACGGCGGCTTGCTGAACGCGCGTTGCTACCTGTGCAGGCAGCGGCGCCGGTACGAGAAAGTCGGTCATTCCCGGAGTGTACTTGGCAATGTAGTCGTAAAATTCCTGTTTGGGGCGCATCTCGACGATCGGAAGGGCCGTTGGAGCCCCGCCTTTCTCCAGAATGCCCACGGTCAGATCGCGGCCGGGAATGAACTGCTCGACCAACACCGCCCCGAACCGGCGGGCTAACTCGTCCGCACCTGTGCGCAGTTCCGCTTCCGTACGTGCGATCTGCACTCCGACGCTCGATCCCTGGTTCGTCGGTTTGAGTACGAGCGGAAGCCCGATCGTAGTTACCGCTTGGGCACAGAACTCGGCGATGTTGCCCGATTGATAGCTCATCCCAGGTGGGACGGTCAATCCTGCAGTGCGAAATGCTTCACGCGCCCGTGGCTTGTCCATCGCACGCGCGCTCGCAACTGGGCCCGACCCGGTATACGGAAGCTCCATCGCATCGAACAGGAGCTGCACAGTGCCGTTTTCGCCGCTGCCGCCGTGGAGACAGTTGAACACAACATTGACTCCGCGGACGCCGGCGACGATTTCGTTCAGATCAGCAATTTCCACGCGTTGTACTTGGTACCCGCGTGTGGAAAGCGCAGCGACAACTCGCGCGCCCGAGGCGAGCGACACCTCCCTCTCCAGTGAATCTCCACCGGCAAGCACTGCAACTCGGTTCATCCTCATCGCCGTCATTCCAAAGCGAGTATAGCCCCTGCAAAACCAGCGGGCAATAGCGCTGGAAAGGGACCAGCTTGAAAAATTACCGTCACGATTTGCGTCACCACCGGGCGATTCTGCCAATCGGAGGTGATAACGACGTTACGGGATCAGAGATTAAGCGAGGTAAGGCTGAAATAAACCAGTCCCGCAAGTCCGGCGACGATGAGTATTCCCACCCACCACGGCGTGCCAGTCGACTCCGGCGGAGGAAGAGTGGGGCTGGGATTGATCTTTGCCCAGTTGATCGGGTGCTCGGTTGCGGTGGTGGTTGTGACAGCGGCGTTGGTCGTGGTCGATGCCGCAGTCGCACTGGAAGACGGAGCAATTTCGATCGTCGGTTCGGTTAAAAACCTATCTCCCAGCCATTCACGCGGGACGGGATGGATCGGATTGCCGTTAAGAGCAATGGCGCGCACCCCAGCAACCGGGATGGAGGTGGTAACGCTGCCGGAGTGGATATCGACGATCTGACTGATCCCGGTGAAGTCGGAAAACGGTCCGATATATACCCGAGTGGACGTTTCCACGATTATGCGGGGAAAATCGATCGTAATCTGACGAATCGCGTCTCGGGAGACGTCAAATACGGTTATCGGACCCGCGGCCGGAACGATATTCAGCCTAACGACGGCATCGATTCCGGAGACGGTTCCACTGAGTTCCCGCCCGGCGACGGTAACAAGCGTTCCCTGTCCAACCGCAGTCGCGCTAACGACAACCATGATAACGACAGCAAACAGGGTTGCGATGTAAATCCCTTTATTTTCGGTTTGCATTCCGACCTCCTTGGATCGTTTCCCAATCGTTACACCATACCACTTGCACTCCGTCTTCGTCAAGTAACGATCGCAACTGCTCTGATCGGGGTTGCCTCTATGCCATCAACCTTGAGGGGAAACGCGATTAATCGCGCATCGTTCTCCGCGGTGAGGCGATCCAGATTGACAAGGCCTTCCACAATCGGAATGCCGGCACCGAGCAGGATGTGATGCACCGGGTAATCGGGTGAATCCGGTGGGTCCGGACTTGGCGTGTCGAGCCCGAGAAGCGCGATCCCGTGTTCCATGAGGAACCGTGCCGCCGCTGGTGTGATGTAGGGATAATCCCGGTAGTAACGGGGCGTCCCGATCTCAGCATCCCAGCCAGTGTGGATCAGGACGGCACGTCCGGAAAGATCACTAATGGCAGAGAATACATCTGGGCCAATTTCTCGAGCGGTTGCCGTGACCAGCGTTATCGCGGGAAAAGCGAGCGGAACCGCGCTTACATCGGCCCCGTGTTCGATAAAATGACGGGGAGAATCGAAGTGGGTGCCGCAGTGGGCGTGAAGCAGAGTGAAACGCGACAACGCGTATCCGTCGGTTGTGAATTCAGCGAGGTGTTCCACGGCCATCCCAGTGACGTCCCCGGGATAGGCCTCCATTCCATGATGCATTGTGCGGGTGAGATCAATCAGTTCCATCATCGTCCTCCAATGTAAATTCCTGCGTTTCATCGGTGTCGCCGTGATAATAAGACGCGCGCTCGCCCGAAATCTTAATCAGGACGTAGTTTGGATCCACTGGTCCATCCGGCCAATTTTCACGCCACTCTTCGCGCCACAGCTTTGCCTTCAATGCGGGATCGTTTACCACCGCTGCTGTGCCGTACAGACAGGCGTACGTAAATCGGTCTGGGGCAGCGAATAGGACAGTAACACGGGGATTAGACTCAATCTCGCTGATCTTTGTCGACTGCCGTGCCGTGGCAAACCACACGACTGTCCGGTCGCGGGCTACCAAAATCATCGGGCGGGCATGGGGGTAGCCAGCGGCGTTGATGGTGAGTAGGAGTGGGTAGCGGATGGCATCGATAATCGCAAAGAATCGTTCACGCATCCTGGCCCGCCTCCAATTCGACAAATTTGGGGATGGAAAACCGCGCTCGCACTTCCGCCACGAACTCGGTACGCACAAGGAGAACTGGGACAGCAGTTCCGGCCAATGCTGCTTTCACACCGGCGGCGAGCCCGCCACCGGAGAGCTCGAGCTTCCCCACTTCATCGATGAATACGACCGCTGCAGTGCGGATGCCACGGTCGATTGCGCTAAGCGCGAACATTAGTGCGGTGGGAGC
>CAZILO010000067.1:0-6273 GCA_964540085.1 uncultured Thermotogae bacterium | reverse complement strand
TCTGCGGGGCAAGCTCGAGGGCGAGCGACTTGGTGAGCCCGATCAGTCCGGACTTGGCGGCGGCATAGTGCGCCCCGTGTTCCGAGCCGGTCATCGCCCGCAGTGAGCAAATGTTGACAATCCGCGCCCACGGCTCATTCTTAAGATATGGGAGCGCCGCTTTCACCGTGTAGAACGCGGCTGATAGGTTGACCGCCAATGCGCGGTTCCAGTCGTCGATCGTCATCTCCGCGAGCGTGCGATGTTGGGAGAAGCCAGCGTTGTTGACCACGACCCTGATCCCGGAGAACCGACGCGCTGTCGCATCGACGAGCGCGTTAACTTGCTCGAAATCGGACACATCGGCCTGAAACACAAACGCATCTCCGCCCGCGCCGGTTATCTCCTTCACAACCTCTTCGGCACGAGCGCGGTTGGAGACGTAATTTACTGCCACTCCGTATCCCGCCGCGGCCAATCGCAGCGCGATTGCCGCTCCAATTCCCCGCGAGCTCCCAGTTACAATTGCTCCTTTATTCATCGGTAAATCACGTCCTAAATTGATGATATGCGTTCATCGTACCGATCCGGAATCGGTTGATCAAGATCCATCGGCCATGGCGGATGGGCGTTTTGGTTGTTGTAAAATGCGGGCAACCGTGGCCTGCAATCGCGGATAGTGGGTCCCATGCCAGTAGAGCTTCCCACAGTCAACGCACATGTAGTACTCGTCTTGCCAGCGTGCGGTCTTGGGAGGAATGCGGTCGATGACGGCTTCCTTGGCGACACGGATGAGGCGGCCGTTACACGTGAGACAACGCGTGAACGGGCGTGCCAGCGCCGTCAGATCAAACCGGCGGACTACCTCACGGGCCTGTTCCATCGGCATGGTGGACCGTACCCAATACCCGTGTGTAACCGCGCTGCGCTTGAGCAGATCGCGATCACGGGTGAGGATGATCCGCGCCTGCGTCCGTGCCGCCGCGACGAGCGCTCCGTCATCTCCACCAGCGAACTGGACGGTGTCCAATCCAAGCAACCGCAGATAGCGCACGAGTTTGCCCAGATGCACATCGGCGATAAACCGCGGCGTGCGCAGCGGACGTCCACGTAATCGAACAAGTGGAGTGACATCCAACGACTCGAACACCGGGTACACAGCGATCCGCTCGCCGCCGTGGATGCGGTAACCGAAGTCCACCGACCGACCGTCAACCAGAATAAGGTCAACTTCGACGTGCGGAACTCCCAGTGCCTCAATCGCGTCTTTGACCGTGGTGGAACCGCAAAACCGGTGGGCGACGTCACGGCGGCGGAGCCCAGGGGGGAGAAAGTCGTTCAGCTCCGCGTAGAACCGAAACGTCGCCGCATGCACAGTGGGTCGTGTCTACAGGTTCTCCAGCGCCTGCATATCGAGATTGTCGACTACGAGCCGCGTGAGGATCGCCACCTTGTCGGTGTCCTCCTTGGTGAGCAACGGCTCGAGCTGGTCGACCTGGCGGGCGGTGGTGTACGTGTCACCGGGCACGAGGAGAACGGGCACTCCCTGCTCGGTGGCGCGGGTGATCACGTTCGCCGGCGGAATGATGTTATTTGTGAGCAGGATGCACGCCGTCCCGCCAGCGTCGAGCGCGGCGAGGACCATATCGCTGCGGTCTCCCGGAGTGATGATCATCTTGTCCGGCTTGTGGAACACCGGCTTGCTGAACACCGCCCCCACGGACATCGCACCAACAAGAACGGTGCGGATCGTGCGATTGAGGCCGGCCTCCCCAGCGATGACCCGGGCGAACAGCTTATCCGCCACTGTGCTTACGGACAGGGTGGTAAGCTCAGGCTCGTATGGGATGATTCCGAGCACGGGAATGCCGAGCTCCTTGATCTCGTCGAGGTGACTCTCCTTGAAGTCAGTGGGGTTCTTGACCTTGTTGATGACCACGCCGCCAATGCGCGCCTCATCAGCGGTGATGAACCGCTTCAGGAACGCAAGGTCATCGGCAATCTCGTCTTCCTCTCCGCCGGCGACGATCACCACGGGCAGTCCAGTAGCTTGGGAAATAGTGAACGGATCGAGGTACACCGATGCTCCAAATGCGAGCCCTTTCCCACATTCGATGTACAGTGCTTCCTTTCCTTGCTTCACAGTGGCGATCAACTCGGTCAATCTGGCGGTGATTGACTGCTGATCGTACATGTAGCGAAGCTTGGAGTGATCGAACCCGATGGACACGGCCTCCGGTTCCTCGTCTAACTCGAACAGGTTGACGAGCAACGCGGCGTCGTAGTCCCACAAGCGCTTCTTACGGTACAGGAACCGGTCGCCAAGCGGTTTAATGTATCCGAACTTCTTCCCCGCAGCGTGCGCCAACCCGACCAACAAGCTCGTTTTCCCCGCGTCTTTGCGCGTCGATGCGATGATGAACGAGTTCACTTCACTCACCCCCCTGAGTATTCCTGAACAGAATTCTTATGTCCACTGCTTTTACTCCTTCGCCGTGTTCATAGACAACGAGCGGGTTGATCTCAATATCGGTTATGTCCCGCACGCGATCGATAAGGAATCCCAATCGCACCGCTACGTCAGCGATGCCATCGATGTCCTTGCGTTTTTCCCCACGCACTCCGAGCAACAGCGGGTAGGACCGAACTTCTCCGATCATGGCGTGCGCCGTGCGCTGTGCGATTGGGGCGGCGCGAAATGCCACGTCTTTCATCACCTCAACGTAGATTCCACCGAGACCGAACATCACGATCGGCCCAAATGACGGATCTTGGCGGGCGCCGATGATCGTTTCCACTCCTGGTCGCACCATCTCCGCCACTTCTACTCCCTGGAGCACTGCGCGTGGATTGTACGCGCGACAGGAACGGCGGATTGCCTGGTAAGCATCGATTACTTCCTTTTTGTTCTCCAAGTTGAGGGCAACCCCGCCGGCATCGCTCTTATGGATGATATCCTTCGATACGATTTTCATTACCACCGGATAGCCGATCTGTTCCGCCGCGCTGACTGCAGCGTCGAGGTTGCGGGCGACAATCGACCGTGGCGTGGCGATCCCGAGGATATCGGCGATTCGTCGTGCTTCATGAGCAAGCAGGAATCCCCGTCCCTCGGAGCGAGCGGCGGTGATAACTTCCATGACGGCGTCGGTATCGATGGTAATCCGCGGCAGCGTTTCCGGTGGGGTGTTCAGATACTGCCATGACTGATACAGCGCGCCCATGCACGACACGGCTTCGTACACATCTCGAAACGCAGGTATGCCAGTCTTGCTCAATTGTGAGATTATTTTCTCCGTTCGCTCACCGCCGAACAGAGAAAACACAATCGGCTTCTTCTCCTGGTACTGGTGGTACGTCTCCCGCAGCACGTGAGAAAGAGCGTCAACGTCAAACAGCGCCGTCTCACAGAACAACGAGATAACGCCACCGATGCGGTCATTAGTCAGCGCTGCTTCCATTGCTTTGGCGTAGTCTTGTGGGCTCGCTTGACCAGTGAGGTCGACCGGGTTCTTCGTTGAGCCGAAGTCGGGCATCAACGGCGCGAACGCCTCCTTCAACACCTGTTGATCATCGTACAGAGAAACTCCGTATTTCTCAGATGCATCAGTGGCGAGCACGCCGATGCCCCCTCCGTTAGTGATGATCACCGCATCACGCGTCGGTGGAAGCGGCGAATTGGCGAGAAATCGCGCCCAGTCAAACGCCTCCTGGACACTTTCCGCCCGAATTACGCCACACTGACGCATGACGCTATCAAAGATCGCGTCGGCGCCGGCGAGTGAACCAGTGTGGGACGCCGCTGCAACTGCGCCTCGCTTTGACCGTCCTGATTTGATCACCACTACGTGTTTCTTGCGGGTGAGGCGTTTCAGTACCCGAATCAGGCGCTCACCGTGCTTCACGCCCTCGATGTAGATGAATACCACGGTCGTGTTGTCATCTTCGGCCAGATACTCCAGCAGGTCGGACTCATCGATATCCGATTTGTTACCTACCGATACCAGCGCCGACAGACCGAGCGATTCGGCTGCGGTCTTACCGATCATTGCGATTCCAAGCGCACCGCTTTGTGAGATGATCGCCACGTGCCCGGGCAGGATCCCACCGGGGCCGAACGTGGCGTCAAGCGACGCTTTGGCGGAGTAGATTCCGAAGATGTTCGGGCCGAGGATCCGCATTCCGTACCGGTGTGCGATCTCCACCAGCGCCTGTTCCTCGGCCCGGTTCCCTACCTCGGAAAACCCAGAGGTGATGATCACCAGGTGTTTCACCCCCCGCTTACCGCATTCCTCTACCGCATCGCGGACGTGAGCAGCGGGAATGGAAATAACTGCAACGTCAATTTCACCCTCGGGTTCCGTCAGGTCGCGGTAGATCGGGTGGCCGAGGATCTCGCCACCCTTGGGATTAATGGGGTAGATCTTCCCGTTGTATCCCGAATTGATGATGTTTTCCACGATGCGATATCCAATCTTCGCTGGATTCTTCGATGCGCCGATGACAGCGACCGCCCGCGGTTCAAACAGATACTTGATATCCGGTTTTTCTTTCATGTTATCACCTGAACAGCATTCGCAATTCATACACGCCGGCCTCGCGCCGTTTGTCGATCGTGAATCCGGCCTTTTCAAACAAATGCAACATCGGTTGGTTCCCCACCAGCACCTCGGCAGTGAATCCGTGCAGCCCTTGGCGCTTGGCGAGGTAAGTGAGATAGTCCAACAGTTCGGTGCCAATTCCTTTGTTCTGATAATCGTCACGTACGACCAGCGCCACCTCGGCGGTATGGGTCTGTTCGTCGATTCCGTATTGCCCAACCCCGACTACAAGCGGATTCTCCTCGTCGCCAACGATCGCTAAGATCACCATCTCCCGGGTGTAATCAATTACTACGAACTCCTGCAACCGTTCGTGCGGCATGTCGGTGCGCGCCGAGATAAACCGCCGGTAAATTGACTGATCGGACAGGGAGTAAAAGAAATCCTTGAGGAGTGGTTCATCGCTCAGCCGCACTGGGCGGAGGAATATCTCCAGACCGGATCTCGTAGTACGATACGTCTCGAGCGCCTCCGGGTACTGCCCCCGTTCCCCGGGGATGTACGCTTGGTCCTTGTAAATCAGATTGAGCGCTTTCGCCTCGCGCAGCAGCCACGGGCGAAACTTGGGATGGGCAATGCTGATCAATTCCATCGCCCGCTCACGGACGATTTTCCCGTGCAGATAGGCAATGCCGTACTCGGTGACCACGTAGTGGACATCACCGCGGGTAAGGGTTACCCCCGACCCTTCTGGCATCATCGGTACAATCCGTGATACTTCACCGTCCCGCGCCGTCGACTCCAGAACAAGGATCGACTTCCCATGGCGGGCGAGGACCGCTCCCCGCATGAAATCTGCTTGACCACCAATTCCGGAGTAGAACGTCTTTCCGATCGACTCCGCCGTCGCCTGCCCAGTGAGGTCGATGGTAAGCGCAGTGTTGATAGCGGTCATCCGGTGTTGTTGGGCGATGATCATCGGATCATTCGTGTATTCCACCGGGCGGAACTCGACAGCGGGATTGTCGGCGAGATAGGCGTATGTCTCCCGGTGTCCCATGGAAAATGCCGCCACCGTCTTATTGGGGTCAAGCGATTTGCGCGAGTTGTCGATCACGCCCTTTTTCATAAGCTCAACGATCCCGTCGCTCAGAAGCTCGGTATGAACCCCAAGATGGCGCTTGTTTTCCAGGTTGCGTAACACGGCATTGGGAATCCGTCCGTATCCAACTTGGATCGTGGCCTCATCTTCCACCAACCGCGCCACGTAGCGGCCAATTCGACACGCGACTTCATCAACCACTTCAGTTTCGTATTCGAGCAGTGGTTCATCATACGGGATGAGATAATCGACATCGGTGATGTGGACAAAACTGTCGCCATGGATTCGCGGCATTTGCGGGTTGACCTGGCAGATAACGCAATCGGCGCTGTCCACCGCTGCCCGTACGATGTCCACACTGATCCCCAAACTCATGTATCCGTAGCGATCGGGCGGCGACACTTGCACCAGCGCCACGTCGATCGGCACTACCCGGCGGTAAAACAGATCCGGAACCTGAGAGAGAAAGATCGGAGTGTAATCTGCCAATCCCTTGTTTACCTCCGCGCGCGTGTTCCCGGAGATAAAAAATGCGTTATGGCGGAAGTTCTGCTTAAACTCGTCCCGCATGTACGGGGCCACTCCCAACGTCCAAATATGAAGCACCTCGTCGTCGAAAGACGCCTCAGGATGCTGACGCACGTAGTCCAC
>CAZILO010000066.1:0-6630 GCA_964540085.1 uncultured Thermotogae bacterium | reverse complement strand
TATAAGCGTGGTATCCAAATGTTTGGGCAAGGATTCGACAACTCTTGAAACGACCTTCACTAAAGTCTGAACATGCTCATTAAGCAACATGTGCCATGGAGTCTGTTTCAACAAAGAAAGGATCTCGGCCTGCAGGGAGCAGAAGTAGCGTTCCTTGAGAAGGCTGTAGATCCGTTGGGTCTCCTGTGCTCTGCTCTTGTGCGAACGATTCTTCCGGAAGCGACGCCTGTGGACCTCTCTCCACAACAGAAGCAGACCCAGAGAGATGGCAATCACGTACATCAGCCCGTAATACCGGATTGTAAGCGGTCCGAGCTTGACTAAAATCGGATGCATGAAAATTCCCCCTCGGCCGGTATGATGGAAAGTATATGACCACGTTCGGAAAAAGAAAAGACCTGTTCGTCCTTGCGTCCGGGGTTGGGTTGGCGCTGGCCATGCCGGGATTCCCGCTCGGATTGCTGGTGTTTGTGGGGCTCGTCCCATTGTTTTTCGCCCTGGATGGGAAACATGGGTTTCTCCCTGGATATCTGGCCGGAATCGTGTTTTTCGGGCTTGATCTGCGATGGGACGGAACATTGCTACGGTTCAGCCCGCTCGCATTGCCCGGGATGATCGTGCTCGTTGCATACCTGGCGGTGTACCTTGGGGCGTTCAGTTGGGCGACGCGCCTCATCCGACGGTGGTACGGAGATGAGTGGGCGTTCCTTGTCGTTGCCCCGGCGCTCTATGCCGGGATCGAGATCCTCCGCGCCGTCGGGCCGCTCGGTACCGCATTTTCCGATCTCTATTTGGGGCTATATCGATTCCCATTTTTGATTCAATGGGCAAGTGTGATTGGGCCGTGGGGAATAACCGCCGCGATCGTGTTCGTGAACGGAGCGATTTACCTCGGGGTGCAACAGCGGCGGTGGCGGTTCATCGTCGCAGCGGCGGGAATGATCGGATTCTTGGCCGCCGGCAGCTTGTTGCCCGTCCCGTCCGGCGGCACCCCGGTTAAGGTCGCCGTTGTCTCCTCAACCGTTCCGCAGGAGGAGAAACTGGACGAGCGCAACCTCATGCCGCTGCTCCAAATGTACATGGCACACGGGCAACGGGCGGCGGCGTCACATCCTGGGCTTATCGTGTTTCCCGAGTCGATCCTCCCCGCGTACATCCTGCGTGAGCCCGTACTGCGGGACCGGTTCGCGTCACTTGCACGCAGCGCCGGCTGCTCAATCCTATTCGGGACCGGTGATGTGCGGGCAGGGAAGATCTACAACAGCGTCGTACTGATGTCCCCGCATGGGAAAATCGTCGGGGAGTACGACATGGTACACCCGGTGCCGTTTGGTGAGTACATCCCCGCGCGGGAGTTGCTCGACCGTGTTGGGCTCAGTCGATTGGCGTCGTCGTTTCTTCCCGTTGATCTATCCCGCGGGACGAAATTCTCCCCGCTTGACGGGATCGGCACGCCGATTTGTTTTGAATCAACGTTTCCCGAGCCGGCACGCATGTTTGTCGCCCACGGAGCGGGCCTCCTCGTAACGGTTACGAATGACGCGTGGTTTGCGAGGAGCTCAGAACTTGTGGCGCACTTTGCATTCGCCGTGTTCCGCGCGGTGGAGAACCGGCGTTACTTTGTTCAGGCGGCGAACGGTGGGTTCTCCGGTGTGGTTGATCCCCGCGGGAGGATTATCGCCGCTCGCGTCGGGGAGGGAGTGATTGTGACGCAGGTGCAGCGGAAATACGTCCGCTCCCCGTACAGCGTATACGGGGAGCGTCCGCTTTATGCCTGCTTCGGAGTTATTGGTCTGCTTTTGTTGGGGAAACTGGTGTGGAACCGCCGGGGCGGGAGTAATTACTCCCGCCCCACGTCATGAGAGCGGCCTATCTGGTGCTTGCCGGTGTGAGGTTGTTTCCGGTCGTAGTAAGTGGGGTTACCTGTCCAGTGGCAAACGACACCTTGTAGAGGTCGTATTGACCGGGGCTGTCCTCACGGACGAATGCCATCCCGGAGTTATCCTCGAACCAGTAGGGGCAGAACTCGTCTTTGGTGGTGGTGATGTCGGTGAGGGAGCTGTCGCCGGTGAGGTCGCGCACGTAGTCCTGCAACGACTGAACCGTCGAAGCGGGATTCGCTGCATTGGGGTTCATCACGTAGATATCGATGATGCCACCAGGGGTTCGTTCGCGGGAAAATGCGATTTTTGTCCCGTCCGGCGACCACGCTGGCGTGGAGATTCCGGCACCGCCAGGCAGGTGAAGCCCGAGCGCGGTCACGATCGCCGCACCACCGGCGTCGCCGTCGCGGCCCGGACCGTCGTAGAGCAAGGACGCTTTGGGTGTTGCGCTGCTATCCCACTTCCAAATTGCGCTTACACCTGTGGCATTCTTGTTCGACACGAACACGATTATATTGTTGTTTACCGGCGAGTAGGCAGGGGCAATCGCCCACGACGGCGTCTGGTCGATGAGCTTCACCTGGCTCGACCCGTTGTTGGCGTTCATCGTCCAAATCGCCCACGACGGCGTCTGAGCCTTGTTCGACGCGTACGCGATCAACGTGCCGTCGTGTGACCAACTCGGCTCAATCTGCTGGGACGCGGTCTGGGTAGTGAGTTGGGTTCCCGCGCCGCCGGTCACGGCGATCTTCCAGATGTTCCACTGGCCACCGGCGTCAGAGGCATACGCGATCTTGTCCCGCGTCCCCCGGAGGAGGTTGGGGAAGAAATCATTATTCGTTGTGCTTACCACCGCCATTTGGTCGGTTCCATCGGCATGCATGCGGTAGATATCGTAATTGCCGGCGATCTTGCGGGTGAACGTGAGCATTACTGGGCCAATGGTGACTGTCTGCGTCGTCATCCCGACGCGGCCGTCGTTGTCCGTTACTTTCAGGGTAACGGTGTACGTGTCCGCCACATTGTACGTATGGGTGATCGCTGTTGCCGTCGCTACATCTGTGCCAGTGGCGTGCACCGAGTCGTCACCGAAGTCGAGATCATACTTCACAATTTGCCCGTCTGTATCGATCGAGCCCGAGATATCGAACGTGATCGTTACCGGCGCCTCATGATCGGTCGTCGGTTTGACCACGAGTGACGCGATCGGGGGTTGGCCGAAGAACCCCCGACACGCCGATATTCCGGCGAGTGTTACCAGGGCCATCATCACAATGAGCAGGTACTTGATCCTCTTTTTTCTGTTTCCCGCTGCAGGCATTTCAAAACCTCCTTCTTTTACGCGTGCTGTTCATCTTCATCATGGCATACGATGCCGCACAGCTCAGTTTATACCGGCGGGGTGGTGCGCTCCCAGGGACGGGGGGCGACCGCGGGCGGAGGGTTCGTCACGAAGCGAGGTGACCAATGTCGGAGCGAAACTTGAGTACCGGTTTTGGTGTATATTGTGGGCGAGGAGGATGAAGGTCGGCGTGTATCACACTCAGGATGAGGTGAGTCTATTGCGAGCATCACTTGCCGGTGACACCGAGGCGTGGGGCGAGATCGTTGTGCGGTACAAAGAAGCGGTGTTTGGGTTGTGCCTTGGATTTTTGCGCAACCGTGCCGACGCCGAGGACTTGACCCACGACACATTCATCCGCGCTTACGAGAACCTGCGCCGCTATCGGTTGGATAAGCGGTTCTCAACGTGGTTGTTCACCGTGGCGTCGAACTTGTGCCGCAATCGGTTGCGTCACCGCCGTTATCACCCGGTGGTTGCGCCTCCGGAACAAATGAGTGGTGGAGTCGACCCGGCAACGATTATCGCGCGGGAGGCACGCCACGAACGGGTGCGGGCCGGACTGGACTCCCTTCCGTATGGGTATCGCGCCCCGCTCGTCCTGCGGTACTACAACGATCTTTCGTACAAAGAGATCGCGGAGGTTCTTTCACTGCCGGAAGGGACGGTGAAAACCAGGATCCATCGTGCGAAAGTGATGTTAAAAGAGAAGATTGAGCAGAACCAAAATGGAGTGATACGATATGAACAACGAGGATAACCTGGAGCGGATGTTGCGTGATAGTCTGCGTCACGAAGTGGCGCGGGATGCGTTTCGCTTGGAAGGGTTGGAAAAGAGAGTGGCGACCGAGCTTTCCGGTCGGGTTCCTCGGGGCAGCATGTGGGATTCTCTCAAACGGATCATTGCCCCGACCTCCCGGGGGCGCGCCGCTCAACTTGCGGTGGTGGGAATAACCGCGCTCGTGTTCATGGTTCTTGGGGCGTTTATCGGCAACAAGCTTTCTCCCATCGGGGTGTTCAGCGGTGGGCGACACTCAATTCAAGCAACGGTGAGTGCATCCGGCGAGACTTCAGCCCTGTTTGTGATGCCCGCCCCTGGAGCGAAGAGCGTTGCCGTGGTCGGTGACTTCAACGGTTGGACGCCGACGCCGTTGTCCGACCCCAACAACGACGGAATTTGGACGGCGCGGATCCCACTGCCGCCCGGACGGTACGAGTACGCGTTCATCGTGGATGGACACTGGTGGGGCCAGGATCCACTTGCCGATGGATACGTACACAGCTTTGGGTCTTATAATTCGGTACGTTACATCGGCCGCGTAGGGGAGGGGGCATGACATACATCCGATCGGTCGCGGTCGTGCTGATGGTGGTATCCGCTGCTGCATATCTTGCCCTTGGCGCTGCGGTAACCCCTAACGACGTCTATCACGCGCTGGACAAAATACCGCTTACTCACCGCGCCGAGATTGTGCACGCATTCGGCATGGGCTTTTCGCTTGGGCGGCTCGTGCCCGACCGTACCCTGCGGTTGGTGGACCGATTGGCGACTGATAAAGGAACGACTGCGGACAAGGAAGGTATTTTGCTTACAATTGCCCATGCGTTGGAAGACGACCTTCCCGTCACGCTGTTGATTGACAAAACCGAGGAGGGGTTAGCGCGCAACGTACCGTTGTATGTGATTTTAAACGGTTCGGGCGGCGCGGTGCGCATTCTCGGGTTGGTACAACGAGAAAAGGTGTTGGCTGCGGTGCGCGATTTATTGTACGCAAAGGGGATATTCTGCATTTCACGCACGGGACAAGCGACGGCAACGTCGCTCCCACTTACCCGGTTTGATCGGATCGTGACCGAGGTAGCCGATGTGTTATGCGATTATGTGGAGTCCGGTGCCAGTCCGCTTGACGGTCATCTTATCTACCAGCAGGTGCAAACGCGGCTGGAGAACCTGTCCCAGCTTAAGCAACCCACCATTCTTCCCGAGGACGCTGCCCTCGTGCTGGCCCGGATTAAACCAGGAGATCTAACAGCTGTTTTACTAAAAGTTTTAGGATAAAAAGGAGGAAATAATGAATAAACGTTGGCAGTTTATACTGGTTATGGTCGGATTGATCGGACTTATCAGTCTGGTCGGTCTGGGACAAGGGGTAGCTCCCAAAGGGATTATCCCCACACCACCGGAAAGCCAAGCGCTGCAGGTGAAAATCTGGGTCGACAAGGGGGCATACGCCGTCGGTGAGCCGATCACTATTCACTACAGCGTCAACAAACAGGCATACGTCTATATTTGGGATATCGAGCCGGATGGGACCGCCCATCCATTGTTCCCCAACACGCAGAATTCTAATAACCTCGCAAGTCCAGGTGAACACGTGGTGCCTGGTAACTGGAAGATCGCTCCACCACTAGGACGGGAATACCTGCAGATTTTGGCGACGACCACCCCGATTGATCTATTCGCATTCATGACGAGTGATCCGGACACGTTCCGCCAGCAGGTGCAGGCGCACGTGTTGGGGATCGTACCTGAGACCGATCGCACGTGGGATTTCACCAGCTTTGAAATTGTGTCCGGTACCCCACCTGCCTACGGGACATTGGTGGTCAATTCCACTCCCAGTCTCGCCCAGGTGTACGTGGACGGTGTATATGTCGGCTACACTCCGCGGACGGTCTACGTAACGCAGGGATACCACCAGGTTCTCGTGCGCAAATCGGGCTACAACGATTGGGCGAGCGGACTGTTTATAATTGCCGGATACACGCGTACGCTCAATGTCACTCTTACCCCGAGTGCTCCCACCAACCAGCCGCCGGTGGCCGCATTCAGCTACTTGCCGACCAACCCAACGGTGGGGCAGCAGGTACTGTTCCAGGGAGCAGCATCGCATGATCCGGATGGAACGGTTATTTCCTACTACTGGAACTTCGGCGATGGCCAGACAAGTGGACCGTCGGGAGCAAGCTCGGTCTATCATCAGTACACCGCAGCGGGAACATACACCGTCACTCTGACCGTGACCGACAACGGCGGCCTGACTAATTCGGTGTCGCACACCGTTCAGGTCGGTACCCCAAATCAGCCGCCGGTAGCCGCGTTCAGCTTCTCGCCGACGAACCCACTGGCTGGGCAGCAGGTGCGGTTCGATGGATCGGCGTCGTTCGACCCGAACGGCACGATCGCCGCGTACAACTGGAACTTCGGTGATGGATCAACGTCAAGCGCCGGTGCAGTCGTCTATCACCAGTACGCCGCGCCAGGGACATACACTGTCACCCTGACCGTGACTGACAACGGCGGGCTCACCAATTCGGTGTCGCATACAGTGGTAGTGGGCACCCCGAACCAGCCGCCGGTGGCGGCGTTCAGCTTCTCGCCGGCCAACCCGACAGTGGGGTCGT
>CAZILO010000065.1:0-6683 GCA_964540085.1 uncultured Thermotogae bacterium | reverse complement strand
TGTATCGGTACGAGAATCAATGACGTGTCTCGCTGCTGATCCTGATGTGCCCGCGGATGCGTTGACCGCGGTCCGGGCACTGGTCGCCGCGCTCGGCGAAACGGTGGTCATCTCCGAGGAACAGATGACCCCAGCCACCGCCCTGTGCGCGTGCGGAATTGCGTTCTTCCTGCGTGCCATCCGGGCAGCGGCGCAGGGCGGCGTACAGGTCGGGTTCCACGCGAGCGAGGCGATTCGCCTGGCGGCACAAACAGCGAAGGGCGCGGCCGAACTCATCCTCGCCGGTGACACGCATCCGGAGATGAAAATCGACGAAGTGACAACCCCACGCGGAATAACGATCGAAGGGCTAAATGAGATGGAACACCATGGGTTCAGCTCGGCGATGATTCGCGGGATCGTAACCGCGGCCGATAAAGCGGCCCATCTAGGGCGACCGGCGGTACGATGAACACACCCGTAACGTGCAATGTTGGGCGCACAGCGCTCATCGTGCGACAAGGAGATATCACCCGCCAACATACCGATGCAATCGTGAATGCCGCCAACTCGGGGTTGCGCGGCGGTGGCGGGGTGGACGGTGCGATTCACCGCGCTGCGGGACCGGTTATCGATGAGGAGTGCCGCGCTTACGTGCGCGAACATGGCCCACTCCCGCCCGGGAAGGCGATGTGGACGCACGCCGGCAGTCTCCCGGCGCGGTACGTCATTCACACCGTGGGACCGATCTACACCAACGAGGCGGAATCGGCACCGGTACTGGCGAGCGCGTACCGGGAATCGCTCCGCGTTGCCGACGCTCTTGGGATAAAAAGCGTATCATTCCCGGCAATCAGCACCGGCGTGTACCGTTATCCACTGCCGCAGGCAGCGCAGGTTGCAGTGAGTGCGATCGCGGACTATTTGCGCGGTGCAACCGGACTGGAGCGCGTGGAGATCGTGTGCTTCACCGACCGCGTGTTCACCGCGTTCCGCACCGCCGTGAACGGGCTGTGTCGCGACGCCGGTGGCGCGATCACAGGTACTTAAGCGCCGCCCGTGCCACCTCCACCCGACGGGGATCCTCTAACCACCGTGATAGCTCGGGGCGCACAATTTCCGGGCGCTTACGCCCCAGCTTCCACATTGCGGATGCCACTGCGCGCCACACGTAACGGCGGTCGTCCAACGACAACCGGCGCAACACAATGAGCGCCTTTTTCACGAGCGGGGGAGCACCGCTTCCGGAAAACGCCATCGCCACGTTCCACAGCACCTGCTCATCAGTTTGGGTCGACCACTTGACGAGGTACTCAAACGTGATATCGGGGTGATCGCACAGTAATCCGTTCGCAATCGCTCCCGGCCCCACGCTCTTGCGCACCACCGGATCTCGATCGGCAAGGAGCGGCTCAATCAGCTTCAGCAACGGTTCGCCCCAATCCAGGCGTTTCTTCCTGCCCGCGGTCATTGCAGCGACCGGCACCGCCCGGCGCACGTGTGGGGATGGATCAGTGCGAAAATCATATAAGTTATCCATCATGTGTGCGAAGTCCCGCGTCAACACTATCCCGCACGCGCGCCCGGCTGCGTCGCGCACTTCCCATTCTAAGTCGGCGGCGAGCGCCCGCAATGCAGCCGTAACGCTATTACGATCATACGCGTACACCTCGGGCAACAGCGCGCACGCAAGGTGCCGCACCGCGGGTGCATCGTGATTTGCCCATGAAAGCGCGTTCTCGAGAAGATCCTCTTTTTCATCCGTAGTGGCGATGATCCGCTTCACCGCATAGTGAATATCGCTACCATCTGATTGTGTCAGAAGATCGACAACCGCATTTACGTTGTGGTCAGCCAACGCTTGATCGATCACGTCGTGCATACCCCCTCCTTCGCTAACACTGGCCGCCATCATTAAACCGCGAACGAAATTTTTCGTCAACTCTGCGGTTGCTCACACCCGGGCGATTCACTACCATGAGGCAACGGACCTTCAGGAGGCGAACAAATGAATAGCCGAATAGCGGTCATCATCGCAGTTCTCATCGCGACTACAGTCGGGGTGTCGGCAATCGCAGCCACGGGCAACCTGTCCCAGGGTCGTGGGCTAGGAGTGGGAATGGAAACCGGTTACCCGTGGGGCGGCCTGGTCAGCGCCCGCTATTGGTTCACTCCGACGTTCGGCGGCGAGGGAATCATCTTCGTATGGGGTAAACCGGGAACCTTCGTGGGTGCATTCACCGCCCGTTTACTGTATAAGGTGAGCGATACTGACACTACCGATTTTTACCTCGCCACCGGGGCAACTGTTGATTTCGCTCCCCGCGAAAGTGCAACTTCGATGCTCTCCGAAGTGGGGGGGATCGAGTTCTCGTTTCCGTTCGCCCCTAATCTCGCGATTAACATCGAGTTCGGCGGTGCGATTTCCACACAGTGGGAAATCACCATGGCAGGTGGGATCGGCATCCACTTTTATTTCTGATTGAGGAGGGATAAAAATTGGGATGGGAAACTCCGTATAAGCCGTACCGCATTAAGGTTGTCGAGCCGATTACCGTGCCCGAGCGTTCCGCCCGCGCCAAGCTCATCGAACGTGCAGGATACAACGTGTTTAACCTGCGCGCGCAGGACATTTACGTCGACCTGCTCACCGACTCCGGAACCGGAGCAATGAGCCAGGACCAGTGGGCCGCTCTGATGCGCGGTGATGAGTCCTACGCCGGGAGCCGTAGTTTTGCACGGTTTGAGGCCGCGGTCAAGGACATCTTCGGGTTCCGCCACATTCTCCCGACGCACCAAGGGCGCGCGGCGGAGAACGTGCTGTTTTCAAGCATCATTAAACCCGGGGACATCGTTCCCAACAACATGCACTTCGATACCACCCGCGCCAACATCCTCGCTAACGGCGGCGAGCCGGTCGACCTCGTGATCGACGATGCTTACGATCCGCAAAAGCCACATCCGTTCAAGGGCAACATGGACACTGCCAAACTCGAGGCTCTCATTGCGGACGTCGGCCGCGATCGGATTCCGCTCATCATGATGACGATCACTAACAACAGCGGCGGTGGCCAGCCGGTATCGCTCGCCAACCTGCGTGCGGTAAGCGAGATCGCCCATCACCACGATATTCCGTTCTTTATCGACGCGTGTCGCTACGCTGAAAACACCTACTTCATTCGCACCCGGGAAAAGGGCTATTCCGGCGTGTCGCCGCTCGACATCGCCCACGAGATCTTCGCCCTTGCCGATGGAATGACGATGAGCGCCAAAAAAGACGGGATCACCAACATCGGCGGTATCCTCGCCTGCAACGATGACGACATCTTCGCACGTGCGCGCGAGCGCTTGATCTTGATGGAAGGATTCCCCACCTACGGCGGTCTCGCCGGTCGCGACCTGGAAGCAATCGCCGTCGGGCTGTACGAGGCTCTCGATCCCGCGTACTTGGCGGATCGGATCGAGCAGGCGCGCTATCTTGGCGATGGGTTGAAAGCAGCCGGAGTGCCGATTGTGGAGCCAATCGGCGGACACGCGGTATACATCGACATGAAGCGACTCGTTCCTGATTTTCCCCAACGCCTGTTCCCGGGATTGGCATTTGTCGTTGCGCTGTACGTCGAGGCAGCAGTACGCGGGGTAGAAGTGGGGAGCGTGATGTTTGCCCACACTGATGAATCCGGAGCCGATGTCTATCCCAAGCTCGAATTGGTGCGGCTCGCGATTCCCCGCCGCACGTACACCCGCACCCACCTCGATGCGGTGATCGCCGGCGCGGCAACGGTGGCGCAACAAAAGGACGACCTACCCGGATACAAAATCGTAGAAGGCGAAGGGCCGTTGCGCCATT
Source organism: uncultured Thermotogae bacterium (assembly GCA_964540085.1). GTDB lineage: Bacteria > Bipolaricaulota > Bipolaricaulia > UBA7950 > UBA9294 > S016-54. Next base: position 2,854 of record CAZILO010000065.1, on the reverse strand, counting down.
TCACCGCTCGGTTCGAGCCGGTCGCGCGGTGACCAATGGGATGATGGTAGCGATCACGATTACCACTGCGCCCACGATCTGAATTGGGACGAGCGTTTCTCGTAGGAGAAGGTACCCGAACAAGGCGGCGAACACCGGCTCCATCGTAAGAATGATCGCGGTATAAGCCGCGGTGGAGTACGATTGGAACCGGTTCAGCACGTACAGAGCGAGTGCGGTTGCCAGAACTCCGGTTATGAGCACTCCCTCCGCCAGGCTCCCTGAGATGTGGGTAGGGATCGGTTCGAGAATCGCCGCTCCCACCGTGCTGATAAGCGCCACCATTCCCACCTGCACGACCAACAGGCCACGGTAGTCCACTCGGCGGACGTAGCGATCGACAAGCACGATGTGGGTCGCGTAGGAAACGGCGCACACCAGGGTGAGAAGATCACCGATGTTCATCGGGCTCAGGCGGCCGCGACCGAGGACGAGCAATCCCAGTCCGGTCGCGGCGAGCCCCGCACCAGTCCATGCCAACTTCCCAACTCGTTCCCGGTTCAGCGCCGCGGCGAGCAGGGGAACGATCACCACCGACAGGCCGGTAATCAGCCCGCTCTTGGTGGCAGTGGTGTAGACAAGCCCCCACGTCTGGAACAAATATCCGCTGAACAACGCAACACCAATTACCGCACCTGCCCCCAGGGTACGGCGGTCGATGCGGCGTACCGCACCCCAGAACAGTGGGATCAAGAGCACAAACGCGATGAGAAACCGCCCGGCGAGGAACGTAAGCGGTCCCACTTCGCTCATCCCTTCCTTCACCAGGACAAACGTCCATCCCCAGATTACGGTGATCAACAGAAGAGCAAGCGGTGCAAGTTTCATCGCAGTCCCTCGGGTAGGGTACCGCGGATGGCAATGGGCGGGTCCGTTGTCAGGTCGATTACCGCCGACGGAGTCCCGGTCGCAACCGGACCAGTGACGATCAAATCGACGCTTGAGAATTCCTCGATGATCACGGCGAGGTCAACGAGCGGAGGCTCACCGCTGCGGTTGACGCTCGTCCCAAACAGGGCGCGGTTGAGTCCGGCCAACACGCGCGTAAAAAATGGATGCGCGGGTACACGAACGCCCACCTTTCCATCCTTTACCGCACTTGCCGGCGCGCCGGGAAGGGCAGGAAGGAGGAACGTGTACGGGCCTGGGAGAAAGTGATTCACGATTTCCCGCGCCCACTGGTCAAGTCGGGCCACCCGCCCAATCCAATCGAGCCCGGGAAGATGAAGGGTGAACGGCTGGTCCGCCGGGCGGCGTTTCAACGCGCACACACGGGCGAGCGCGCCCTCATCCCACGGGCTCCCTCCGATTCCATACACCGTATCGGTGGGAAATATCAGGACGCCGCCGGTCTCGAGAATCTCATGCACTGCTCCGGAGAGCTCAGGATCGTCGACGGAAAGAACGCGCGGGTTCATGCGGAGATAAAGTGGATTACGTCCCCGTCTTGCACGACGTAGTCGCGCCCCGCCCGCGTCACCCGGCCACTCTCCCGCAGGGCGCGCTCCGATCCCGCGGCGACAAGCTCGTCCAGGCTCATCACCTCAGCTAAGACGAATCGATCGGCGAAATCGGAGTGGATCGTCCCTCCAGCCTGGGGAGCCGTTGTCCCGTGCCGCACCGTCCACGCCCGTACTTCCGGTCCCACAAATGTGAAGAACGTCACAAGATCCAATGCGCGATATCCGGCACGGATCAGGCGTGACAGCCCGGTTTCCGCGAGCCCCCACTCGGAGAGAAGTTCCGCCCGTTCCGCCGCTGATTCCGCGGCAGCAGCGACCTCGGCCTCGATCCATCCCGATATCACGATCGCCTCCGTCCCGTGCTCCGCGGCATACTGGGCAACACGAGCGGCGTACTGATTATTGCCGTCCTCACCCGCGTTTGCCACGTAGATCACCGGCTTGCGGGTAAGCGGCGCCACCTCACGCACCAGATCCGCAATTACGTGCGGGATTTCCTGATTGCGCAGTGGCACTCCCGCGGCAACGGCATCGACCAGTGTTTCCCATGCGGCCAACCGCGTCGGAGCACGGCGATCCGGTCCTTTCGCCTCACGGACGAGGCGCTCCTGTACCCGCGTCATCGTCTCCAGATCCTTGAGGAGCAGCTCGGTTTCCACCGCCTCGATATCCCGGATCGGGTCGACCTCGCCGGCGACGTGAGACACGTTCGGGTCGGAGAAACAGCGCACAATGTGAAGGATCGCGTCCACGGCGCGAATCTCCGCGAGAAATTGGTTCCCCATTCCCTCACCTTCGCTCGCCCCGGGCACCAACCCGGCAATATCGATGAACTCGAGATGAGTGGGCACCCGTTTCTTGTCCGGGAACAGAGCGGCAAGCCGGTCGAGGCGTGCATCCGGCACCGGGACCGTACCGATGTTCGCATCGATCGTGCAGAACGGATACGGTTCCACACGCGCACCCGCTCCGGACAGCGCATTAAAGATCGTCGACTTCCCGGCGTTGGGCAATCCGACCAGTCCGCAGGTGAATCCCATTTTCCCCTCCCTTTACCACCAAAATATATGATTGGACTATTCATTATCTAGTAAATCATTTAAACTAATTCTTCTCTCTAAATACTTATTCAAATCTTTTAAGTCATCTTCGAATGTATGTTGAGGTTGTGTATTTAAATCATGTATTTCTTCTCTTGTTAAACTTAAAGCAAGGTGTCCTTCACTACCGTCACTCATTCTAAGTTTAGCATATACTTTAGGAGCCATGGTAGCTTCGGCTATAGATTGAAATGATTCTACACTAGAAATTTCATCTAAATTATAACCACTTGCTTTCAATGATTCAATAAC
>CAZILO010000064.1:0-6738 GCA_964540085.1 uncultured Thermotogae bacterium | reverse complement strand
GACACAGATTCCCCGACATTGCTTCCAGGATCTCATCGTCACTCGGATGTGGATTGCGGATAAGAAGCGCGCGCGCAGACATGATCATCCCCGGAGTGCAGAACCCGCACTGCACTGCGCCTGCGTCGATAAACGCCTGTTGGATCGCCGACAGTTTCCCATCCTTCGCCTCTCCCTCCACCGTCCACACTTCCTTCCCGTCCGCCTCGACGGCAAGGACGAGGCACGACGTGACCGGTTTCCCATCGAGGATGACGGTGCACGCCCCGCATTCCCCGGTCCCGCATCCCTCCTTGGCGCCGGTCAGGTAGAGGCGTTCGCGCAGAAACTCGAGCAGGGTCATGCCTGCCGGAACGGTCGCTGTCTCGGGGACCCCGTTTACCATTACTTTTATCTCATGTTCCATCGGATTCCCTTCCTAGCAGCGTTTTTACCAGGCGACGGAGAAACACCGGGATCAACGCCCGCCGGTACGCGGCCGTGGCACGAAGATCGTCGATTGGACTTATCGCTTCTTGAGCGATCCGGTCCAGCGCAGCGACGATCTCATCGATCTGATCGCCCACCCGTACCGGGCTGTCGAGTGGTGGGAGCAAAATCGGAGTCGGGGCACAGCTTCCGATTGCAATGCGGAGCTCACCGGTGCCGGGATCGTAATAACCGGCCATGTTGACGATCGCGAGGTCGTGTCCTTTGATGCGCTGTTTCTTCAAGAATTTCGTCCGGGCACCGGGAGCGATCGGGGGGATCGTGACCGCTGTTATTACCTCGCCGGGAGTAAGCGCGGCTTTCTTTACCCCAACGGGGAGATCGCGCACTGGGAGCGTCCGCGCCCCGGCGGGGCCGGAAATCTCGACGTGGGCATCCAGTACGAATAGGGGCGGAGCGGTGTCGGCCGCCGGGGACGCGTTACACAGATTTCCGATGAGGGTGGCGCGGTTGCGCACCTGGTAAGTGGCGACCGCTGTTGCTGCTTCGAATAATGCTTGATACGCCGTCCTTATCCGCTGATCTTCGGCGATCGCGTTGAGCGGGACCGCCGCCCCGATTGCGGTCCCGTCGGCATTGTGGGAGATGGCGTTCAGTGCAGCGATCCCCTTGAAATCGACGAGGAGGGGGGGCGATATCGCTTTATTACGAATGTTCACGAGCAGATCCGTGCCACCGGCGAGAACAGCGGCGCCGGGAGTGCGGGCCAGAAGCGCGCAGCCGTGTTCCACCGTTTCAGCTCGTATGTAATCGAAGTTCCCGAGCATTTGCCCTCCTTTTTGAGGGATCAAGCAGAATAACCGCAGCATCCCACACTGCGGTAAACCCGGCCGAGACTCAAGACCGCGCGCAACCATCCCATAATAATGAGGTTGCCGTCTGCAGTCAAGTGCAAATAGGGTTAGAACTGGGTGATAAATCGGAGATCGTTTTGGAGGAATACGCGGATATCGTCGATCTTATAGCGGAGCATCGCCATCCGCTCGATCCCGAGGCCGAACGCGAACCCGGTCACCGCTTCAGGATCGTACCCCACCTCGGTGAGCACGGCTGGGTCCACCATTCCCGCCCCCATGATCTCGAGCCACTCGGTCGCACCAGGGGCGCGCATGTGCACTTGCACCGACGGCTCGGTGAACGGGAAGAAGTCACCCGACATCCGCATTTCATATCCCTCGCCGAAGAACTCGTGCACGAAGTGTTCGATAACGTACTTCAGGTTGGCAAGCGACAGCCCTTCCTCCACCCACAACAGCTCCACTTGATGGAAGACGGGCGAGTGGGTGGCGTCTTGGGTGTCACGGCGGTAGCAGCGGCCGGGACAGATGACCCGCACCGGTGGAGTCGTGCTTTTCATCACCCTGATCTGCACCGGTGACGTGTGTGGACGCAGAAGGTGGGTATCATCGATGTAGAACGTATCCCACTCATCGCGCGCCGGATGATCGGCGGGGATGTTGAGCGCTTCAAACGCGTAGTAATCGGTCTCGATTTCCGGGCCGGAAGCGACGTCAAATCCCATGCGCATGAAGATCGATTCAATCTCGGTTTGCACTTGGGTGAGCAGGTGAAGGTGCCCGAGCGGATGATAGGTGCCCGGCAAGGTGAGGTCGATCCGTTCCCGCTTGAGTTTTTCATCGAGAACGGCGCGTTTCAGTGTCTCCTCACGGGCGGTGAACAACGCGGTCGCCCGCGCCTTAAGCTCGTTCAGCAGTTTCCCCGCGGTGGCGCGATCCTGCGGCGGTAGCTGCCCCAACATCTTAAACAATTCTGCCACCCGCCCCTTGCGGCCAAGATATTCGACCCGGAACGCTTCGAGTGCCTGCGGAGAGTCGACCGCCGCCGCTGCGGACTCCAATTTCGCTGATAGGGAGGAGATTTCCTGCTTCAGTTCCTCGATCGTCGCCATGGCGACGATTGTAGCGGGGAACACGGCGATTGACAAGGGCGGAATCCGCCGTATCATCGTGACGGCGCCAGCCGAAAGGAGAAACGATGACAGATTTTGCGAACCGGCGGGATGCGCTCCTGTCCCGCATCGATGCCGATGGGTTCCTCGTTTACAACTTGGAAGGAAGCGATTGGGTGAGCATGTACTACCTCACCGGGTTCACCGGCGAGGGTGGGCTAATTGTGACGCGGGACAAGACGCTTCTCATCACCGACTCCCGCTACACTGAGCAGGCAGAGCGTGAGGTGCCAGAGCTTCCGCTTCATATGGTGAAGAAGAACTACGATGATGAGATCGCCGCTGCAATCAAGGATCTCAAGATTAAGCGGCTTGGGTTAGCCGCGCGGCGGATGAGCCACTATACCGTCACCCGGGTGGGAGAACTGACCGGGATGGAAATCGTGGCGGAGGAGGATCCGGTGGGGACATTGCGCCGGATTAAGGATCCCGACGAGATCGCCCGCATTCGCGAGGCAACACGGGTGACGGAAGAATCGCTCGCCGCGCTCCTGAAGGAAGTCAAGGTCGGAGTCACCGAACACGAACTTGCGCTCCGATTGGAATGGCTGATGCGCACCAACGGTGCGGAGAAGGTGTCGTTCGATCTCATCATTGCCGCCGGGGAGAACTCCTCGCTGCCTCATTATCAACCCGGAGACCGTGCGGTCAAAGAGGGAGATCTTCTTCTGTGCGACATTGGAGCGCGGGTGAACCACTACTGCGCCGACATGACGCGCGTATTCTCGATTGGGGAGCCGTCCCCGAAGGCACGCGAGTTGTACAATCTCGTCCTGCGCGCCAATCGCACTGGGGTGGCCGCTCTCAAGCCAGGCGCGTCCGGGGTGGAGGTTGACGCTGCAGCACGGCGGGTGATTGATGCTGCCGGTCATAAAGAGCACTTTGGGCACGGACTTGGGCACGGTGTCGGGTTGGAGGTGCACGAGGGACCACGACTGTCCCCGTTTAGTAAGGATACGTTGGAACCGGGAATGACGGTTACGGTGGAGCCCGGTGTGTATCTCCCCGGGTTCGGCGGTGTGCGGATTGAGGATCTGCTTGTGGTAACCGCGGACGGGTGCGAGTCGATCACAAGCTTCCCCCGTGATCAGTTGCAGGTGATTGGGTGAAACCGCGGTTGGCGATTCTGCTCGTTGGCGTGGTGCTCCTCGGCGGGTGCACGCTGTTCACCGCGGGACCGGTTGCGCGGTTTACGGTGTCGCCGTCGGTACTGTACGCGGGGAGCGCAGTAATGTTCGATGCGTCCGCATCGTCTTCGTCCGATCCGATTGTGTCCTACGGATGGAGTTTTTCCGACGGCGGGAGCGCATACGGGCGCACGGTTAATCACACGTTCGTCGCACCGGGGCACTACACGGTTACGCTGTCCATCACCGACACCGCGGGGCGACACGCTGTAACCAGCCAACCCGTTACGGTGTATATGCACAACGGGACTGTGCTTTTATCTGAGGATTTCTCAGACGGGACGGCGGCGTTGGCACGCTGGCCGCTCGATCCGGCGTGGGCGAGTGTCAGCGAAGGCTGGATCGAGGACGTGCACGGTACGCACGGGTTCGTGCTTCACATCAAAAGTGGCATTGATCGCTGGCAGCGGCGTTACACGCCGATCACCCTCCCGCCCCTCCATGCCGGGCAACGGCTCGTGGTCTCGATCGACGTAAAAACCGCCCAGACCCAGGATGATTACGGGTTCTTCATCTTCCCCGGTGTGAAAACGCTGGCCACGAACGCCGGCGCCCTTCCTTATTTTCATTATTCAGGCGCGAACGGAGGATCGCTGGTATGCACGCCTGCCACGGGAGGGCACGCGGTGGAGCATGCCATTCCGTTCCTGCCCCATGTTTACCAGTGGTACACGTACACGTTCGTGTACACCACCACGGATTACGAGGTTTACGTGAACGGCGTGCGCTACTTTACCGACAAACTCCCACCGGCGGTGGCCGCCGCCGGAAAGTGGCTAATTGTGCTTGGGGATGCGAGCATGACCGAAGCGTGTGACACCTACTACGATAACCTGAGGGTACAAGTCGAGGGATAAAGAAAGAAAAACGGCCGTCCCGACGTGATCGCCAGGGCGGCCGTAGCTAAAAGTGATCAGCTACCGATAGCCTTGAGCTTCAGCTGGATAATCTGGTCCAGTAGGCGCATCCGCTGGAAGAGCTCTTCGCCCTTAAACAGCAGCGGGTGATCGGTGTTCGTCCCCATGCCGGGGCGCATCGGCTTCATCTGGGACTGGCCACTGTTTCCCCACGGGTGGTTGCCAAACCGTCCCATCGGCCGCTGCCCAAACGGATGCGGTTGCGCCGGAGTAGAGTTTGTGCCCATTCGTGCGCCGGGTGCTCCGGGCATCATACCCATCCGCGGTGCCTGTGGCATGAGCGCCTCACGCAGGAGTTCACCCTGCTCGATTGTCAAACTGGTCTTGAGCGAGTCGAGCGCCGTTTTCGCCTGGTCATGCAGAGCGGTCGTCGCATCGTGCAGCTTAGTGCGATAGCCCTCGATTAGCGTATTCAACTGGTCATTCGTGCCGTTGAAGTCGATGAGGTCCTGCCGAAACTGTGTCGCGAGTGTTTGCAGGCTGGTTGCTTGTTTGAGAACGTCAGTCAACGCAGTATGCAGAGTTTTCATCTGGTCGACGGACAGATTCATGCGGTCGACGAGAACCAACATCCTAATGTCCTGCAGTTGTGCCAACGGTTTGTTCGCCATCGGTCCCGTGGTCTGCGCGCTCAGCGGCACAGCGAGCAGGAGTCCGATCAACATCGCCAGTGTTCCAGAAACTAGTACTTTTTTCATTGTGTAACCTCCTTAATTTGGTTGGTGATTTCATCAATGAGTGTAGCCCGAGGTAATGAGGGGGTGATGGCAGGGTTGTGACAATTTTATGAACGCTGGTTTTCTCGACAACGGTGGCACAATCGGCTATACATACCGACATGAAGAAAGTGACGATCTACACCGACGGGGCGTGCAGCGGCAACCCGGGGCCGGGCGGTTGGGCCGCGGTGTTGATTCATGGCGCGGAGCGACGGGAGCTGTGCGGTGGCGAGGCGCAAACAACCAACAATCGCATGGAGTTGACGGCAGCGATTGCGGCCCTGCGCGCCCTCAAGGAACCGTGCGAGGTCGATTTGTATACCGATTCTACCTATCTCAAAAATGGGATAACACAGTGGCTTCCCAACTGGAAGCGCAATAACTGGAAGCGGCGCAGCGGCAAGCGGCTGCTGCCGGTGAAAAACGTCGATTTGTGGCAGGCGCTCGATCGTCTCGTTGCGCGGCACAACGTCCGGTTCCACTGGGTGGAAGGGCACGCTGGGGATCCAGAGAACGAACGCTGTGACACCTTGGCACGGATGGCGGTTCCGAAGGGAGGAAACGATGGCTGACATTTACGTAACTTGTCGGGTGTTCACCGACGAACTCGATCGGTTACGCGCCGCGGGCCACACGGTCGTGATGCGTGACGCTCCCGGCCCGATCGGGCGGGATGAGTTGCTGGAGAACGTGGGTAATGCTGACGCCCTCATCTGCCTGTTGTCCGATCGGATCGATTCCGAAGTGATCATGCACGGAAGGCGGTTGAAGATCATCGCTAACCTCGGGGTCGGGTACGACAACATCGATGTCGCTGCTGCCCGCGCTAACGGGATTGTCGTCACCAATACCCCCGGTGCCCTCACCGAGACGACGGCCGATCTGACGTTCGCGCTTTTGTTGGCAGCCGCCCGGCGGATTGTCGAGGCCGATGCGTACACGCGGTCCGGGGAGTTCCGCGGCTGGGAGCTAATGCAGCCCCACCTCGGGCTTGATGTCTACGGCAAGACCATTGGCATCGTGGGAATGGGGAGAATTGGGACCGCGGTTGCCCGCCGGGGTCATTTCGGGTTCGGGATGCCAGTGATCTACCACAATCGCACCCACAACGAACAAGCGGAAAAAGAACTCGGCGCGCGCTGGGTGCCGTTTGAGACGCTGCTTGCGGAAAGCGACTTTGTCTGTGTTCACACCCCGCTCACTCCCGAAACCCATCACCTGTTCGACCGGGAGGCATTTCGGAAGATGAAGAAATCAGCGATTCTGGTGAACGTGGCCCGCGGGCCGGTGGTCGATGAGGAGGCGCTTGTGTGGGCGCTTGAAACCGGCGAGATCGCCGGGGCGGGAATCGATGTATACGAACACGAACCGAAGGTCCATCCCGGGCTCATAAAACTGCATGAACGGGTCGTCCTTACCCCGCACATCGGAAGCGCAAGCGAAGAGACGCGGCGGGC